>NZ_VIDT01000381.1 GCF_006519715.1 Ideonella azotifigens | reverse complement strand
CGTGAGCGAGCGCCGCAGCGCCTCACTCCCCATCAGCCACGGCAACAGCAGCGCCAGCGACGCGGCCGCACCGGCGCTACGCCAGAAGGTCTGCTCGGCCGCCAGCCCGGGCGCGTCGAGCTGGCGCGTGACCACGCCAGCGATGCTCCACATCAAGGTGGCCAGCATCATCGTCGCCACGGCTCGGCCGTGACCCATTGCTTGTCTTGGTTCCATCACTGCTACGCGTCAAAAAGAACAAAGCCGCCCGAAGGCGGCTTTCACAGCGAGACCGCAGAGCGGGGCCGGCGCCGGGCCGCCCCAAGGCGGCACCGCCAACCCGCTCGGCGGGTGGTCTCAGGTATTTCCTGGGACCGGGTGCCCCATTCAGCCCCTGGAGGCGCGCTTGCGGTCGTGTTCGCTGAGGTGGCGTTTGCGCACGCGGATGCTCTTGGGCGTGATCTCGACCAGCTCGTCGTCCTCGATGAACTCGACGCCGTATTCCAGCGTCAGGTCGATCGGGGGCGTGATCTTGATCGCATCTTCCTTGCCCGAGACGCGGAAGTTGGTCAGCTGCTTGGTGCGGGTTGCGTTGACGACCAGGTCGTTGTCGCGGCTGTGGATGCCGACGATCATGCCTTCGTAGACCGGATCGTTCGGCTTGACGAACATGCGGCCGCGGTCGTCCAGCTTGCCCAGCGCGTAGGTGAAGATTTCACCCGCATCCATCGAGATCAGCACGCCGTTCTTGCGGCTGGCGATCTCGCCCTTGTGCGGCTCGTAGCCATCGAAGATGTTGCTGATCAGGCCCGAACCACGGGTCAGGTTCAGGAACTCGTTCGAGAAACCGATCAGGCCACGCGCCGGGATGCGGTATTCCAGGCGCACGCGGCCGCGGCCGTCCGGCTCCATGTTGACCAGCTCGCCCTTGCGCTCGCCCAGTGCCTGCATCACGCCGCCCTGGTGGGTTTCTTCCACGTCGGCGGTGACCAGCTCGATCGGCTCGTGCTTGACGCCGTCCACGTCGTGGAACACCACGCGCGGCTTCGAAACCGCCAGCTCGTAGCCTTCACGGCGCATGTTTTCCAGCAGGATGGTCAGGTGCAGTTCGCCGCGGCCCATCACCTCGAAGATGCCGTCTTCGTCGGTTTCCTTGACGCGCAGCGCCACATTGCTCTGCAGTTCCTTCTGCAGGCGGTCCCAGATCTGGCGGCTGGTGACGTACTTGCCTTCGCGGCCAGCCAGCGGGCTGGTGTTGACGCAGAAGTTCATCGTCAGCGTCGGCTCGTCGACCTTCAGCATCGGCAGCGGAGCCGGGTTGGCCACGCTGGTGACGGTGACGCCGATGCCGATCTCGTCAATGCCGTTGATCAGCACGATGTCGCCCGGGCCGGCTTCGGTGACCTGCACGCGGTCCAGGCCCTGGAAGGTCAGCACGTTGTTGACACGGCCCTTGGTGGCCTTGCCGTCCGGGCCTTCCATCACCAGCACGTCCATCGCCGGCTTGATCGTGCCCTGGCTGATGCGGCCCACGCCGATGCGGCCGACGAAGGTGGAGTAATCCAGTGCCGAGATCTGCAGCTGCAGCGGAGCTTCCGGATCGCCTTCCTGGGCCGGCACGTGACGCAGCACGGTGTTGAACAGGGCCGACATGTCCGGGCCCCACTGTTCACCGGGCGCGCCTTCGGTCAGCGAGGTCCAGCCATTGATGCCGGAGGCGTAGACGACGGGGAAGTCCAGCTGCTCGTCGTTGGCGCCCAGCTTGTCGAACAGGTCGAAAGCAGCGTTGATGACGGCGTCCGGCTTGGCGCCCGGCTTGTCGACCTTGTTGACGACGACGATGGGCTTCAGGCCCAGCGCCAGCGCCTTCTTGGTCACGAAGCGGGTCTGCGGCATCGGGCCTTCCTGGGCGTCGATCAGCAGCACCACGCCGTCGACCATGGACAGCGCACGTTCGACTTCACCGCCGAAGTCCGCGTGGCCCGGGGTGTCGACGATGTTGATGTGCGTGCCTTCCCAGCTGACCGCGCAGTTCTTGGCCAGGATGGTGATGCCACGCTCACGTTCGATGGCATTGCTGTCCATCACGGTGTCGATCACCTTCTCGTGGTCGGCGAAGGTGCCCGACTGACGCAGCAGTTGGTCAACCATGGTGGTCTTGCCATGGTCCACGTGGGCAATGATGGCAATGTTGCGGATCTGTCGGCTCATGGGAGAGGTCTTTCTAAGAAACCAGCAAGGCCTGCACCTCGACGGGGCTGAGCAGGCGGTCGGCGATCAATTCGCCAGCAAGAATGTGGCCACTGCCCAAAAAGGCAGCGGAGCAATCGGGGCCAAGAAACCTCGGGAGCGGCCCCTCGGCTCCTTGAGGGCCGTAAACCCGCACGGCCGGGGTGTCCGGAAGCGCCACGCGACGGCGCAATCCGGTGAGAAAACGGGCCGCTTCGGTGTCCGGCAGGCTCAGGGCCGGCCAGTCAGCGAGCAGCGTATCGGGCCGCTGCAGCCTTGCATCGCGTGCATCGGCATCCTCCTCGGCCAATTGAGTCAGCGTCACGGCCTGCGCCAGGCCCAGCCCGCCGCTGTGTGTGCGGCGCAGTGCAGCCAGGTGGGCACCACAGCCCAGCAGCTCGCCCAGGTCCTGGGCCAGCGTGCGCACGTAGGTGCCTTTGGTGCAGCGCACGTCCAGCGTGAGCAACAACTCGTCAGGCTGCCACGAGACGATGTCCAGCCGATGAATCGTGACCCGGCGCGCTGCACGCTCGACCTCGATGCCGGCGCGGGCGTATTCGTACAGCGCCCGACCATCCTTCTTCAACGCCGACTGCATTGGCGGAATCTGGTCGATCGGGCCCAGGAAACTGGCGACAGCATGAAGCAGTTGCTCGCCGGTGACATTGACCGGGCGCTCGGCGAGGATCTCGCCTTCGCGGTCGCCGCCCACGGTCGTCTGGCCCAGCCGCAGCGTGGCCAGGTAGCCCTTGTCGGCATCCAGGCTGACCTGCGAGAACTTTGTCGCCGCACCGAAGCAGATCGGCAGCAGGCCGGTGGCCAGCGGGTCCAGCGTGCCGGTGTGGCCGGCCTTTTCGGCGCGGTACAGCCACTTGACCTTCTGCAACGCATCGTTGCTCGACAGGCCGATGGGCTTGTCGAGCAACAGCACGCCGTGCAGGGCACGACGTTGGATGCGGGGCTTGGCGGAATTCATCGGCGTTGGCTTGGAAAAAGAGAAAACTCGGTCAGTCCTGCGGACCACCGGGTTCGTCGTCCTTGGCCCGGGTGGCGTTGGCACGGTTGATCAGGCTGCTGAGTTCGGCAGCGCGCGAAGTCGTCTGGTCGAACTTGAAGTGCAGCGTTGGCACGGTGTGGATGGCCAGGCGCTTGAACAAGCCGTTGCGGACAAAGCCGGCAGCCTCGTTCAGCGCGATCTCGGTCTCAACCGGATCGCCCACCAGCAGCGAGAACAGCACCTTGGCATGCGCGTAGTCCGGCGTGACCTCGACCGCATTGATCGTGACCATGCCGATGCGCGGGTCCTTCAGGTCGCGGATCAGCTCGGCCACGTCGCGCTGGATCTGGTCGGCCACGCGGAAGCTGCGGTTGGGGATGTTGCGTTTGTGTCGCATCTGGATGTGCTCCGGAAGTAAAAACCCCGCCGTTTCCGGCGGGGTTCTAGGGTGAAACCCGACCCCGCTTTTACAGCGTGCGTGCCACTTCCTTGACCTCGAAGAATTCCAACTGATCACCTTCCTTGATGTCGTTGTAGTTCTTGAGCTTGATACCGCACTCGAAGCCTTCCTTGACCTCGCGGACATCGTCCTTCTCGCGCCGGACGGATTCGACTTCGCCGGTGTAGACCACGATGTTGTCGCGCAGCAGGCGGAACTTCGCGTTGCGGCGAACCAGGCCGGAAGTGACCATCGAGCCGGCCACGGTGCCGATCTTGGAGGCCACGAAGACCACGCGGATCTCGGCCGTGCCCAGCGCTTCTTCGCGCTGCTCCGGTGCCAGCATGCCGCCCATTGCTGCCTTCACCTCATCCACGGCGTCGTAGATGATGTTGTAGTAGCGCAGGTCGACACCGCTGTGCTCGGCCAGCTTGCGGGCTTGCGCGTCGGCACGGGTGTTGAAGCCGATGATGATGGCCTTGGAGGCGATCGCCAGGTTGACGTCCGACTCGCTGATGCCGCCCACCGCGGCGTGCACGATCTGCACCTTGACCTCGTCGGTCGACAGCTTGAGCAGCGAAGAAGCCAGGGCTTCCTGCGAACCTTGCACGTCGGCCTTGATGATCAGCGGCAGCGCCTGGGCAGCACCTTGGCCCATGGTCTCGAACATGTTCTCCAGCTTTGCAGCCTGGCGCCTGTTCAAGGTCACTTCGCGGTACTTGCCCTGGCGGAAGGTGGCGATTTCACGGGCGCGGCGTTCATCCGACAGCACCATGAAGTCATCACCTGCCTGCGGCACTTCGGTCAGGCCCTGGATTTCCACCGGGATCGACGGGCCGGCTTCGGCCAAGGCCTTGCCGTCTTCGTCCAGCATGGCACGCACGCGGCCGAAGCTGGAGCCTGCCAGGATCACGTCGCCACGCTTGAGCGTGCCGGACTGGATCAGCACGCTGGCGACCGGGCCGCGGCCCTTGTCCAGGCGGGCTTCGATCACGATGCCCTTGGCCATTGCCTGCGCCGGCGCCTTCAGCTCCAGCACTTCGGCCTGCAGCAGCACCTGTTCCAGCAGCTCGTCGATGCCGACGCCGGTCTTGGACGACACGCCCACGAACGGCGATTCGCCACCGAACTCTTCCGGCACGACCTGCTCGGCCACCAGCTCGCCCTTCAGGCGTTCGGTGTTCGAGTCCGGCTTGTCGATCTTGGTCATGGCCACGACGATGGGCACGCCCGCCGCCTTGGCATGGTGGATCGCTTCCTTGGTCTGCGGCATCACGCCATCGTCCGCCGCGACCACCAGGATCACGATGTCGGTGGCCTTGGCGCCACGAGCCCGCATCGCCGTGAAGGCCGCGTGACCCGGGGTGTCCAGGAAGGTGATCATGCCGCGCGGCGTTTCCACGTGGTACGCGCCGATGTGCTGCGTGATGCCACCCGCTTCGCCAGCGGCCACGCGGCTGCGGCGGATGTAGTCCAGCAGCGAGGTCTTGCCGTGGTCGACGTGGCCCATCACCGTCACGACCGGTGCACGCGAGAGCGCCTCGCCGGAGGCTGCGGCTTCTTCCTCTTCCGAGAAAGCTTCCGGGTCATCCAGCTTGGCGGCCAGCGCCTTGTGGCCCATTTCCTCGACCAGGATCATGGCCGTCTCTTGGTCCAGCTGCTGGTTGATGGTGACCATCTGGCCCAGCTTCATCAGGGCCTTGATCAGCTCACCCGCCTTGACCGACATCTTGTGTGCCAGGTCGGCGACCGAAATGGTCTCCGGCACGTGCACTTCCT
>NZ_VIDT01000380.1 GCF_006519715.1 Ideonella azotifigens | reverse complement strand
CCCGGTCTCGCCTTCACCAAGCGCCAGCTGCTGCGCCTGGGCGTGATGCTGCTGGGCTTTCGCATCACCGTGCTGCTGTTGGTCTCGCTGGGGCTGGTGACTATCCTGATCGCCGCGGTCGAGCTGGTGGTGGTGCTGTTGCTGGTGCGCTGGGCGGGGCGCCGCTGGTTCGGGCTGGACCCGGCGCTGGCGCTGCTGGTGGCGGTGGGCTCGTCCGTCTGCGGGGCGGCGGCCATTCTCTCGGTGGCCGCGCTTGCGCCGGGGCGCGAGAAGCATGCCGGCCTGGCCATCAGCCTGATCACCGTGAGCGGCACCGTGGCGCTGCTGCTGTACCCCATCGCCTTCACCGCCGGCTGGCTGCCGGGGCTGGACGAGCATGGTTTTGGCGTCACCGTGGGCGCCAGCATCTTCGAGCTGGCCCAGGTCTACGGCGCCTCCTTCGCCATCTCCGAAGGCGCGCTGAACACCGCCACGCTGGTCAAGCTCAGCAAGGTGGTGATGCTGATCCCGCTGCTGCTGGTGATGGGGCTGCAGCGCCTGCCGGGGACTGGCAGCGAGGGCGAGCAGGCTGGTGCGGCGCGCCCTCGCGTGGCCGTGCCGTGGTTCGTCGTCGGCTTCCTGGTGGTGCTGCTGCTGAACTCCAGCATCACGCTGCATCCGCAGGTCCGAGCGAGCCTGCTGCAGTTCGACCAGTTCCTGTTCCTGATGGTGATGATCGCGCTGGGCCTGAGCACACCGCTGCGCCTGCCTCGCCAGCCTGCGCAGGCCTTGCGGCTGGCGGGGCTTTGCGCGCTGGCGCTGGCCCTGTCGGCCGGGCTGGCCTATGCGATGGTGCGGCTGAGCGGCAGCGGGGCGGAGCTGCCTTCGGATGCTGCGGATAGGGCAGGCGCGGAGCTGGGCTTGGCCCGGCGGCTGGACGCTGGCGGCCGCGTGTTCGACGCCGTGGGCTGCGCCAAATGCCATGTGCCTTCGCTGCCCGGCATCCATGGCGACGTGCCGCTGTATTCGGACCTGCTGCTGCACGACATGGGCCCCGCGCTGGACGACAAGATCGTGCAGGGCGAGGCCACCGGTGCCGACTGGCGCACCACGCCGCTGGTTGGCCTGCACATGCGCCAGCGCTACCTGCACGACGGCCGCGCCGAGACGCTGCGCGACGCCGTGCTGGCCCACGGCGGCGAAGCCGAGATCGTGCGCCAGCGCTTCTTCGAGCTGGACGAGGCCGAGCAGCAGGCGGTCTACCGCTTCCTGTCCGGCCTGTAGCCCTGCCTGCCGGGGGCTCAGAGCCCCAGCGCGCTCAGGGTGCCGTTGGCGCTGATGTAGACCATGCCATCAGACAGACTGAGGCGCGCGTAGCTGCCGGAGATCGACACCGGCACGCTGGCCACCGGCTTGCCGTTGCCAGCCTTCAGCGCGACCACCGCTGTTTCGCTGCTGGCGTTCTGGGCCAGCAGGTAGACCAGGCCATTGGCCCAGACCAGGTTGGAGATGGCACCCTGGCCGCTGGGCAACTGGCGGGTCCACAGCGTGTTGCCGGTGGCCGCGTCCAGCGCCAGCACGCTGGTGCCCACCGGCACGTAGACCGCCTGGCCGTGCAACGCCATCGCGTGGTCGACGAAGCCCACCGTGCGCGACCAGCTCAGCGCGCCAGTGGCAGCGTCATAGGCATTCACCAGGCCCGAATCGGTCGTGACGACCACCTTGTCGCCCAGCGGCTGCGCCGGACGCTGCATGTTGCTGGTGGCGACTTCGGCGGCCCACAGCTCGGCGCCGGTCGCCGCGTCATACGCATGCAGCTTGCGCGCTCCGTTGCCGCAGCATTCCAGCCAGGTGCTGACGAACACACGGCCACCGGCGACCGCCGGGTCGTTGTTCATCACGCCGTTGCCGCCCGTGGTGCTGCGCCAGGCCTGCTGGCCGGTGGCCGTGTCCAGCGCCACGACCTGGCCACGGTTGCTGCTGACGTACAGCCGCCCCTGGCTCAGCGCAGGGTCCGCATTCAGCCCCATGTCGCTGCTGCTGGCCGGCAAGTCCGTTTCCCACAGCACATGGCCGCTGGCCGTGTCCAGCGCGCTGACGACATTGCGGTAGTTCGGCGACAGCGCCGAGCTGACGAGGAAGGTCTGCCCACCCGCCGTGGCCGGCGTGCCGCAGTTGCCCACGCCTGCCAGCTGGTCCCACTTGCTGGCACCGCTGCCCAGCTTCAGCGCAGACACGTCGAAAAGGTTCGAGCAAGCCAGCAACTGCGGCCCGGCCTGCGTGACGGCGCTGGCATAGAACTGCCCCAGCTGCCGCTGCCACTTCAGCTGCAACCCGGCCACGTTGCGAGCCGTCAACGTGGCCTCATCGGTGTTGGCCTGGCCCTTGGCCGCGCTGTAGCCCTCTTGCGGCCATTTGGCAAAGGCAGGCGTTGTCGAGGCGCAGGCGGCGGCTGCAAGCAGCGCGAGGGACAAAAAGCGGGGGATCGGCATGGACAGGGCTCTCAATGAAATTCAGTCGAATCTATCCGCTGCCCATGAATGCCGCGTGGCGGTTTGCCCTGGGGATCCCTAGGTTGGTCCGGCACAGCACGCTGTGACGCCCGGGTGCGGCGAAGAAGATCGGGTGGACTGCGTCGACTTTGCAGCGGTTGCGCTCACGTGATGCCCGCCCGGGGGCACGCTGTGGTTGTCGACTGCTTTGAGTTTATGCACAAACACCTCACACATTTGAAAGTTCAAGAAAAGCGACCAGGGTCGCCGCCTGAATCAAATGTGCGGGCGGTGTCTAAAATTTTTTCGGAACGAAAGTCGGCGGTGGTTTGTGACCGTTCCGAATTTCCAGGCGTGAGGTCGACGCGCGTGCTTTTTGCATCTGACGTGAAAATGTACTTTTCAGCCCAATCCACCATGGCTCTCATCACCGGCAGCATGTCCCGGCCCGCCAACGTAAGGCTGTAAGTGACATGGGGAGGCACGACTGGTCTGGCTTCGCGCGTCAGCAAGCCGTCGGCCTCCAATTGCTTGAGTTGCTGAATGAGGACTTTCTCGCTGATGCCTGGCATGCGCCTACGCAGTTCGCTGTAGCGCATTTCGCCAAATGAGAGCTCGTAGAGGATGACCGGCTTCCAGTACCCGCCAATGCGCTCCATCACATACGTGACGGGACAGACCTCGAGCACAGCCTGCTTGTTTTTTTGGACACTGGAGCGTTCTTTGATGGTCGTCATGGCACACACTCTGGGGTAAGTACTTCCCAAATGGAAAGTGTAATCCTAGAGTCATGGCTTGATCAACCGCCATGAGCGACTCCATGCTTTTCACGCCCTTTCAAGTCGGCGCGCTGACCCTTTCCAACCGCCTGATCATGGCCCCGATGACGCGCAGCCGCGCTCAGCGCCCTGGCAACGTACCGGCCGCTTCCGCCGCGCTCTACTACGCGCAGCGCGCCACAGCAGGCCTGATCATCAGCGAAGGCTCCCCAATTTCGCCCCAAGCAGTTGGCTACATTGATACGCCGGGCATCTACTCGGCCGAGCAAGCGGCAGGCTGGAAGCTGGTCACGGAGGCTGTGCATGCCGCCGGGGGCCGCATCTTCCTGCAACTGTGGCATGTTGGGGCTGTCTCCCACCCTTACTTTCACAACGGAGCCCTGCCGGTGGCGCCCTCTGCCGTGAAGCCCACAGCCACCGCCTTCACAGGCAACGGCATGGAAGAAGTGCCCACGCCCCGCGCCTTGGAAACCCACGAGGTGAAAGTCATCGTGGAGGACTTCCGCCAAGCCGCCAAGAATGCCCAAGCCGCTGGCTTCGACGGCGTTGAAGTCCACGGCGCCAACGGTTTCCTCATCGACCAGTTCCTGCAAAGCGGCACGAACTTGCGTACCGACGAATACGGCGGCAGCCTTGAGAATCGCGCCCGCTTTGCACTTGAAGTGGTGCAGGCTGCAGTGGACGTGTTTGGAGCCGGCCGTGTCGGCTACAAGATGTCCCCGAGCGCGAACTTGGGCGGCATCTCTGACGCTGATCCGCGGGCTACCTTCAGCTACCTCGCTCAGCAACTCGAGCGGTTCGGGCTGGCCTACCTGCACGTGATGGAGGCGCTGCCGGGCCACTTCATGGCCCCGAAACAGAGCAAGGAGCCGATTGCCCCAGCCCTGCGCAAACTCTTCACCGGTCCTTTCATCCTCAACGGGGGCTACGGTAAGGAAACGGCAGAGCAAGCCTTGGCCGCCCAGGAAGCCGACCTCATCTCTTTCGGAGTGCCGTTCATCGCAAACCCCGACTTGGTGGCGCGCTATCGGACTGATTCCCCTCTCAACCAAGCGGATCCCAGCGCTTTCTACGGCGGTACGGACAAAGGCTACATCGACTACCCTTCATCCGAAACCAGCGTGCAGTAGGTGATCGCCACGGTCGTGATGTGCCACGCCCAATGCGGCGACGGTGCCGACGTTGTTGCGGCGCGCGTTTCAGTTCAGGGCGTCAGCGGCGAGTGAACGAGTTCTGTCTCATCGGTCATGGTGATTCTGGGTCTGACGTCCCGGTTGCATCGGGCAAGTCACGGTGTGCGCCGATCAGGCGCTTTTCCCGTGCGATCTCCGCTACCAGCTCCGCTTCGGTGGGCAGCACCCGCTGGTACTTGGAGGCGAAGAGCTGCTGGCTTTCCTGGATCACCGAATACTTGACGACGGTTTCATCCTTGCTGTCGCACAGGATGATGCCGATGGTGGGGTTGTCGTCCTCGCCACGCTTGAGGTCGTCGAACATGCGCACATACATGTCCATCTGGCCGATGTCCTGGTGGCTGAGCTTGCCCGTCTTCAGGTCGATGATGACAAAGCACTTGAGCAGGTAGTAGGCCCTGGCCTTGGGGTCGTCCTCCCGCATGATGAGCCGGTTGTGGCTCCAGCTCAATTTGCTACACGCTGTGTAGCAAATCTCCCAGCCAGGGTAGGTCAGGCGGTTGGCGTCGAGCGCAGGCGCCGCGCAACGGCAAGGATCCGGGCGTCGTCGACCGGAACCTGGTTCTCTCGACTTGGACCGGCCGGCCGCTATTTCGCCGCCGCAGCGACCGCCGCGCCATGCTGCAACGCCTCCGGCAACACCCCATTCAACCACCCCACCCGCCAGCCCAGGCCCAGCAGCGCGACGACCAGCACCACCGCGCCCACGGTCCACGCCGTGCCATGGCGTTCGGCATACGGATCCGGCTTGCGGCTCGCACCCGGCGGCAGCTTGGCCTCTTCTGAAAGCGACGCGCCCAGGCGCACATTCAGCCGCATGCGCCCATTGATCGCCCAGCCGCTGGCGTCCAGGATGGGGCCGAGGCTGCGTTGGCGGAGTTTGAGCCAGGCGATGAGCATGCTGGGGCCGGAGATGGCCAGCACGATGCCGAGCAGGCCGACCGGGATCCACCAGCCGAGTTCGATGAACTTGCCGAACACG
>NZ_VIDT01000038.1 GCF_006519715.1 Ideonella azotifigens | reverse complement strand
CGGCAATCTCGTCGTCATGCGCATAGGCACTGGGCGTGTCGCACTTGCCGGCCAGCCAGCAGGTGGTGCCTTTTTCGGCGCGGTGATGCGCCTGCACGCGGCGCTCGGCCTCTGTCAACAACGGGCCCAGCGGCGCAGGGCAGCCGGTCAGGGTGCCGACCAGCGGGAAGAATGGATCGCCGAACCAGTTGCGGCGAACGTCCTCGGCTTGTGCCGGGGTGCCGAGCAGCGTCAGAACCAGCGCGGCGCCAAGGGTCGACATGGCCGGCCGGCCCGGCCTGCGCACCGCGCTGCAGGGCTCAGCGGAACACGCTGAGACCACGCTCCAGGCGCTGCGCCCAGCCGCCCAGCAGGTCGGTGGACAGCACGACATGGTGGGTGCGGCCGACGATGCCTTCGCGGGCCACCAGGCCGAAGAAACGCGAGTCCTCGGTGTCGTCCGGGTTGTCGCCGAGCACGAAGTAGCGGTCCGCCGGCAACTGGGTCGGGCCAAAGCCAAGCTTCTCGGCTTTGTCGAGCTTTTGGCTGGCCTGCGTCGCTGCGGACCGGACGGCGTCGTCCGCGTGTGGCGCCGGGGTGCCGAGCTTTTCGTCCGGCGCGCCGAAGCCGGCGGGCTTGTGGTTGACGTAGAGCGTGCTGCCGCGCAGCTCCACCAGGTCGCCCGGCACGGCGGCCACGCGCTTGACCAGCCGTTCCTGGTTCCGCGGCGAGAGGAGGGTGACCATGTCGCCGCGCTGCGGTTCGCTGAGGCGGGCCAGGGAGATCTGGGTCAGCGGCACCTTCAGGTCATAAGCCAGCTGGTTGACCAGCACCAGGTCGTTTTCCGGCGGTGTGACCTGGGCACTTGCGACGAGGCTGGCGACGGCGATTTCAGCGACGGGCGCCGGCCCCCAGTCGGCCATCGCACCGGAGGTGAGCACGGACAGCAGCAACAAGGCCGGGATGCGGTAGGGATGGGATTGCTGGTGTTTCATCGCATGGCCTCGTGCGTCGGGCAGCCTGCAAAGTGTCGGCCAGCGCCTGCAGCGGTGCAAGCCATTTTCAGCGCTGGCGCAGGCGTTCGCGCCGGGGCGGTAGCCGAACATGTGCGCCATGCCCGGTCGTGCCAGACGATGCGGCGCTGGCGCAGCTTGACGATGCCGACCAGGTCGTTGTCCAGCATCAGGCCTTGTTCGCGGTTGAGCCTGGCGAGGGCCGCTTCCGAGCGCTGCAGCTCGGCCGTGCGCTCGGCCACGCGTTGCGCCAGCACTGCTTGCAGCGAGTCCACCTGCTGGCGGGCGTGCACCGCAGCCTCGCGGTGCTGGATCTCGCGCTGCGCATTGCCGGCCAGCTCCGTCAGCAGGTCCAGCGAGCGCAGCAAGGCCAGGCGTTGCGTCTCGTCAGTGGTGGGCGGTGCAATCAGCATGAGGGCGTCGTGTCTGCATCGGCGATGCGGCCAATGGTTGCCTGCATTGAAGCACGTGGACGCGGCCGTCGCGAGAGGCTGACGGGCTGCAGCGTGCGCGACAGCCTCAGCCCGCGGCGAGCGATTTTTGCATCAGGTATTTCTCGACGCCCTGAGAAAACCCCCGAAGACAGAATGCAAGCTGATAACCGCGCTTGCGATAAAAATCAGGCGCTTGAAAACTGAAGGTGTAGAGATAAAGCAGCCGGCAACCCCTTTGCGCGGCCAAATCCTCGAAACGCCCGAGCAGCGTGCTGGCCAGCCCCTGGTTTCTCAATGCGGGCGCCACCCACAATTCCTGCAACTCGCAGCAATCTCCCCAGGTGCGACCCACCGCGCCGCCGATCACCTCGTCTGCTGCCGTTCTGGCAAACACCGACAGGCCACGCACGTCCTGCAGCGCTCTCGCCTGTTGGTTGGCTGCGTCCAGGCCCGCATCGACGACGCCCGCCTCGGCTTGCGGCACGTCCTGGTGGTCAGTGAAGCGGATGTGGTGCATGGCGATGTGATGGGATGGGTTGAGCCACTTGATTTCCCCCCTTTGGGGGATGGGACTTGCCTTGTCCCCCAGATATGGTTCAGCCCTGTCAACTATTTCTTGATTCGAAATACCCGATTCAGAAATGAGCGTGAGTGGGCCGCTGCATTGCGGGTGTGGGAGCGCCTGGAGGAGTTCGCTGAAAATGCGAATCGCAATGTCAATGGCGGCCCACTCGGGCGCGTGGCTGCATATTATTTCGAGGCCGTGGTCTTGATATAGGCCAACCGCCGAAAACGCAGCGCGGACCAATCTTCGTCAATCGCCACCGCGCGCACGGTTTCGAAGCCGGCGCCCTGCAGCACGGCCCAGCCGGTGTCGCGGTTGAAGTCGCAGCGGTAGCGTTTGGAGGTGCCTTTTGGGTAGGCGAACCACAGCAGCGCGTCGCCCTCGGCCTTGCCGGCCAGCAGCCCGGACAAGCGATCAACCTCGGTTTGCTGCGTGGCAAACGCAAGCGCGAAATGCACCGCCTGGACCTCCGCCGGGTCGCGCAGCACCTTGACACCCACCAGCGTGGCTAAGGCCGGCTCGAAGGACGCAGGCGCGTTGACCACGAGGATCTCGCGCTGGCCTTCAGGTTCAGCTTGTCGAACACGGTGGGCATGGTGATCTCCGCTGTCTCTGCCAGTCAGCCGGGCAGTGTAGAGAAGCGGTGTTCGGTGCTGCTGCGGAAAACCTCGCCGGGGCGCAGCACGGTGCTCGGCCAGTCGGCGCTTGCGGGGTGGTTAGGCGAGTCGGGGTTGTGCTGGGTTTCCAGGCACAGGCCGTCGCCCTGGCGGTAGAGCTGGCCGCCTTGGCCGCGCAGCGTGCCGTCGAGGAAGTTGCCGGAGTAGAACTGCACGGCGGGTTCGGTGGTGTGCACCGTCATCACGCGGCCGGAGGCCGGGTCTTCCAGCCGCGCGGCGAGGTGCAGCTGGCCGTCCTGCGGCGCGTCCAGCAGCCAGTTGTGGTCGTAGCCGCGGGCCAGGCGCAACTGCTCGTGGCCCTCGCGCAGCCGGGCTTCGACGACCTGGCTGCTGCGGAAGTCGAACGGCGTGCCGGCCACATCGGCAATGCGGCTGGGGATCAGTGCGGTGTCGACCTCGGTGTAGCGGCTGGCGTTCAGCTGCAGCCGGTGGCCGACGGCCGAGCCGGCGCCGGCGAGGTTGAAGTAGTCGTGGTGGCTGAGGTTGACGACGGTGGGCCGGTCGCAGCGGGCCTCGTAGTCCACGCGCCAGCCTTGTGCGTCGTCCAGCCGGTAGCGCACGCTGAGGTCCAGCGTGCCGGGGAAGCCTTCTTCTCCGTGTTCGCTGCGGTAGCGCAGGTGCAGCGTGTCGCCCTCTATCTCGGCCTGCCACAGCCGGGTGCCGAAGCCACGCGGGCCGCCGTGCAGGCAGTTCGGGCCATCGTTGATCGGCAGCTGGTGGGTTTCGCCGTCCAGCGTGAAACGGCCGCCGGCAATGCGGTTGGCATAACGGCCGACGATGACGCCGAAGTGCGGGTTGCGCAGCACGTAGTCGTCCAGCGCGTCGAAACCCAGCACCACGTTGGCCGACCGGCCGGCGCGGTCCGGCACCTGCAGCGAGGTCACGATGCCGCCGTAGGTGATGGCGCGCAGCACCAGGCCTCGGCCGTTGTCCAGCGTGTATTCGTCGACGATGCTGCCGTCGGGCAGCGTGCCGTAGGGACGGGAGTGGATCGTGGTCATGGCGGTCAGACCCAGCCGCCGTCCACGATGAAGTCCTGCGCGGTGCACATGGCGCTGTCGTCCGCCGCGAGGAACAGCGCCATGCGGGCGATGTGCTCGGCCATCAGCGGCTGGTTGATGCACTGGCCCTTGGCGATCTCGGCACGGGCCGCATCGTCCACCCACAGCGCGAGCTGCTTGTCGGTCATCACCCAGCCCGGCACGAGGGTGTTGACGCGGATGTTGTGTGGCCCGAGGTCGCGTGCCAGCGAGCGCGTGAGGCCCTGCACCGCGGCCTTGGCGGTGGTGTAGGCCGGCATGCCGCCTTGCTTGAGCTTCCAGCTGATGGAGCCGAAGTTGACGATGCTGCCGCCGCCGGCAGCGCGCATGTCCGGCAGCACCGCCTGCGCGGCGAAGAACTGGTGCTTGAGGTTGACGGCCAGGCCTGCGTCCCACTGTTCGGGTGTGACGCTTTCCAGCGCGTGGCGCTTGTCGTTGGCGGCGTTGTTCAGCAGCACCGTGATGCGGCCTCCCAGCGCGTCGCGCAGCGTGTGGATGGCGCGCTGCAGTGCGGCGGTGTCGGTCAGGTCGGCGGCGACGAAATACGGGCCGCGGCGTGCACCGTCCTGCAGTTTCGCGGCCAGGGCCTTGCCGGCGGCGGCGTCAATGTCGATGAAGCCCACCGCTGCGCCTTGCAGCGCGAATTGTTCGACCAAGCAGGCACCGATGCCGGTGGCGCCGCCAGTGATCAACACCCGGCGGTCGGCCAGGCTGGGGTAGCGCGCGAAAACAGTCATGAGGGAACTCCGCCAACAGGGTCACTGAACACTGCTGGCATTTTATTAGTAATACTTTAGTGAGAAGTCTTGCGGAAGTTTCAGGGTTTACCCGAGTGACGTGCCACAATTAGTCATACTTTAATGTCGACTCCTGTTTGAGAGAGCCTCATGTCCAAGCCCCCCGTCAAGCTCAGGTCCGCTGCATGGTTCGGCACTGCCGACAAAAACGGCTTCATGTACCGAAGCTGGATGAAGAACCAAGGCATCCCGGATCACGAATTCCAGGGCAAGCCCATCATCGGCATCTGCAACACCTGGAGCGAGCTGACGCCCTGCAACGCCCACTTCCGCAAGCTGGCCGAGCATGTGAAGCGCGGCATCCTGGAGGCCGGTGGCTTCCCGGTCGAGTTCCCGGTGTTCTCCAACGGTGAATCGAACCTGCGGCCCACGGCCATGCTCACGCGCAACCTGGCCAGCATGGACGTGGAGGAGTCGATCCGCGGCAATCCGATCGACGGCGTGGTGCTGCTGGTCGGCTGCGACAAGACCACGCCTGCGCTGCTGATGGGCGCGGCCAGCTGTGACGTGCCGGCCATCGTCGTCACCGGCGGGCCGATGCTGAACGGCAAGCTCAACGGCAAGAACATCGGCTCGGGCACGGCGGTCTGGCAGCTCAGCGAGCAGGTCAAGGCCGGCACCATCTCGATCAACGACTTCCTTGCCGCTGAGGCTGGCCATGCGCGCTCGGCCGGCACCTGCAACACCATGGGCACGGCGTCCACCATGGCCTGCATGGCGGAATCGCTGGGTGTGAGCCTGCCGCACAACGCCGCCATCCCGGCGGTGGACGCACGGCGACAGGTGCTGGCGCATCTCTCGGGCAGCCGCATCGTCGAGATGGTCAACGAGGGCCTGACGCTGTCCAAGCTGCTGACCCGCGAAGCTTTCGAAAACGCCATCCGCACCAATGCCGCCATCGGCGGCTCGACCAACGCGGTGATCCACCTGAAGGCGATTGCCGGCCGCATTGGCGTGGACCTGCAACTGGACGACTGGACCTCGGTCGGCCACGGCACGCCTACGCTGGTGGACCTGCTGCCCTCGGGCCGTTTCCTGATGGAAGAGTTCTACTACGCCGGCGGCCTGCCGGGCGTGCTGCGCCGGCTGGGCGAGGCCGGGCTGCTGCCGCACCCGAATGCGCTGACGGCCAATGGCAAGAGCATCTGGGACAACGTCAAGGATGCGGCAATCCACGACGAAGAGGTGATCCGTCCGTTGACCAAGCCGCTGGTGCCGGACGGCAGCATCCGCGTGCTGCGTGGCAACCTGGCGCCCAACGGCGCGGTGCTCAAGCCCTCGGCCGCCAGCGCCCACCTGCTCAAGCACCGCGGCCGCGCGGTGGTCTTCGAGAGCCTGGAGCACTACAAGGAACGCATCGTCGACCCGGACCTGGACATCACGGCCGACTCGGTGATGGTGCTGAAAAACTGTGGCCCGCGCGGCTACCCCGGCATGGCCGAGGTCGGCAACATGGGCCTGCCGCCCAAGCTGCTGGCCCAGGGCGTGACCGACATGGTGCGCATTTCCGACGCCCGCATGAGCGGCACCGCCTACGGCACCGTGGTGCTGCACGTGGCGCCCGAGGCGCGCGCGGGCGGCCCGCTGGCGGTGGTGCAGGAGGGTGACTGGATCGAACTGGATGCCGAGACCGGCCGGCTGCACCTGGACGTGACGGACGAAGAACTGGCCGCCCGCCTGGTCGCCTGGGCCGCGGTGCAGCAGGTCGACCCGGCCGACGCCACCGGCTACCGCCACCTGTACGTGAAGCACGTGATGCAGGCCGACCAGGGCTGCGACTTCGACTTCCTGGTCGGCTGCCGCGGGGCGGCGGTGCCGCGCCATTCTCACTGAGTCACTGAACCCCGACTTCCTGAAGAGATACCTCATGAGCACTCATCAACAAGCTGCGCGGTACAAGGGTGTGTTCCCTGTCGTGCCCACGACCTTCAATGAACAAGGCGGGCTGGACCTGGAAAGCCAGAAGCGCTGCGTCGACTTCATGATAGCCGCCGGCTCGACCGGCCTGTGCATCCTGGCCAACTTCTCCGAGCAGTTTGTGCTGGGCGATGACGAGCGCGAGGTGCTTGCGAAGACCATCCTCGAACACGTGGCCGGCCGGGTGCCGGTGATCGTCACCACCACCCACTTCGGTACGCAGATCTGCGCCGCGCGCAGCCGCCGCGCGCAGGACATGGGCGCCGCCATGGTGATGGTCATGCCGCCCTACCACGGCGCCACCATCCGCGTGTCCGAAGCGCAGATCCACGGCTTCTACAGCCAGCTGTCCGACGCCATCGACATTCCCATCATGATCCAGGACGCGCCGGTCAGCGGCACGGTGCTGAGCGCACCCTTCCTGGCCCGCATGGCGCGCGAGATCGAGAACGTTGCGTACTTCAAGATCGAAACCGCCGGTGCGGCCAGCAAGCTGCGCGAGCTGATCGCCATTGGTGGCGCGGACATCGAAGGCCCGTGGGACGGCGAAGAGGCCATCACGCTGCTGGCCGACCTGGACGCTGGCGCGACCGGCGCGATGACCGGCGGTGCCTTCCCGGACGGCATCCGCACCATCGTCGACGCCTACGCCGCCGGCCGTCGCGAGGAAGCTGTGGCCGCCTACGCGCGCTGGCTGCCGCTGATCAACTACGAGAACCGCCAGGGCGGCATCCTGACCGCCAAGGCCTTGATGAAGGAAGGCGGCGTAATCGCCTGCGACGCGCCGCGGCATCCGTTCCCGGCGATGAACCCTGCCGTGCGCGCCGGCCTGCTGGACGCGGCGAAGCGCCTCGATCCGCTGGTCCTGCGTTGGGCCTGAATCAAAAGAGGCACCTCATCATGAGCAACACCTTCCAGAACTACATCAATGGCGAATGGGTGGCCGGCGCAGGCACGCGGCCGAACATCAACCCGTCCGACACCAGCGACGTGATCGGCCACTACGCGCAGGCCGATGCGGCGCAGACCGAAGCCGCCATCGCTGCCGCGCAGGCCGCATTCCCGGGCTGGGCCATGAGCACGCCGCAGCAGCGTTTCGACGTGCTGGACGCCGTGGGCAACGAACTGCTGGCGCGCAAGGACGAGATCGGCCGACTGCTGTCGCGCGAAGAGGGCAAGACCTTGCCTGAAGGCATTGGCGAGACGCACCGCGCCGCGATGATCTTCAAGTTCTTCGCGGGCGAGGCGCTGCGAGGCGGCGGCGAACACCTGGCCTCCGTGCGGCCGGGCGTGGGCGTGGACGTGCTGCGGCAGCCGGTTGGCGTGGTCGGGCTGATCGCGCCGTGGAACTTTCCCATCGCCATCCCGGCCTGGAAGATCGCCCCGGCGCTGGCCTACGGCAACTGCGTGGTCTTCAAGCCGGCCGAACTGGTGCCCGGCTGTGGCTGGACGCTGGCCGACATCCTCAGCCGCACGGCGCTTCCGAAGGGCGTGTTCAACCTGGTGATGGGCCCGGGCTCGCAAGTGGGCCAGACGCTGGTGGATTCGCCGCTGGTGCGCGCGGTGAGCTTCACCGGCTCGGTCGGCACCGGCCGGCGCATCATCAACAGCTGCGCTGCCCGCCAGGCCAAGGTGCAGGCCGAGATGGGTGGCAAGAACCCGCTGGTGGTGCTGGACGACGCCGACCTGGACGTGGCTGTCAACGCCGCGGTGCAAAGTGCGTATTTCTCGACCGGCCAGCGCTGCACGGCTTCGAGCCGCATCATCGTCACCGAAGGCGTGCATGACGCGTTCGTCGACAAGGTGCTGGCCAAGCTGCGCACGCTGAAGGTGGACCATGCGTTGAAAGCCGGCACCGACATCGGCCCCGTCGTCGATGAAAAGCAACTGGCGCAGAACCTGCGCTACGTGGCGCTGGCGCAGACGGAAGGCGGCAAGCTGGCGTTTGGCGGCGAGGTGCTGGAACGCGAGACGAAGGGCTTCTTCCAGATGCCGGCGTTGATCACCGAAACGACCAACGCGATGACCATCAGCCGCGAGGAAGTCTTCGGCCCGGTGGCCAACGTGATCCGCGTGCGCGACTACGAAGAAGCGCTGGCGACGGCCAACGACACCGAGTTTGGCCTCTCGGCCGGCATCTGCACCACCTCGCTGAAACACGCCACCCACTTCAAGCTGGCCGCGCAGGCCGGCATGGTGATGGTCAACCTGCCGACCGCGGGCGTGGACTACCACGTGCCGTTTGGCGGCAGCAAGGGCTCCAGCTACGGCCCGCGCGAGCAGGGCAGCCATGCCAAGGAGTTCTACACCACGGTGAAGACGGCGTATACGGCGGCTGGCTGAGGCGCCGATTCGCACCTTCGGTCGCGTGGGCCGTCCGATGGGCGGCTGCGGCTGATCGCGCGCAAATCACTGTGTTACGGTTCCTGCGGCATCTGCCTGGAGACGGAGAATGGCGGGAATGAACAGTCGCACGGCGCAGTCCACCTATCGCCTTCAGCCCGAAGGCAAGAGCATGCATGGACGCATCGTGCGCGAGCTTGGCCTGGCCATCCTGGCCGGTGCGTTGAAGCCGGGCGACCGGCTGCCGGCCGAGGCGGTGCTGCTGGAGAAATACGACGTGAGCCGGCCGGTGCTGCGCGAAGCCGTGCGGGTGCTGGTGGCCAAGGGGCTGGTGGTGTCCAAGCAGCGCTCGGGCGCCATCGTCCGGCCGCGCAACGAGTGGCATCTGCTGGACCCGGACGTGCTGTACTGGCTGATCCAGACCAAGCCGCAGCCCGAGTTCGTCAGCACGCTGCTGACGGTGCGCCGCGTCTTCGAGCCCGCCGCTGCCGCGCTGGCCGCCAAGGCTGCGACCGAGGACCAGATCGAGGCCATTGCCGAGGCTTTCTCCGGCATGGCCGCAGCGCGCACCACCGAGGAACTGCTGGAACCCGACCTGGCGTTTCACCGCCGCATTGCCGAGGCCACCAACAACGACCTGCTGGCCTACATCGGCAACATGCTGTCCCTCGCGCTGCGCGAGTCCATCATCCTCAGCAGCCAGGTGCCCAACACCCACGAGCTTTCGCTGCCGCGCCACAAGGCGATCCTGACGGCGCTGCGCAACCGTGACGCGCTGGCCGCCCGCCAGGCCACGCTGGTGCAGTTGGAAGAGACTGGCGACGACTTGTCGACGCTGCTGCCGGGCGTGAACCTGGCCTGAGCGCCGGTGGGTCGGCTCAGTTCCTGAGCGCCTGCAGATCGATGGCAGCCGCCATCACGCGATAACCCGCGGCATTCGGATGCGTGTGGTCGCCGCTGTCGAAGACCGGGTTCAGGTAGCTGGGCCGGGCCGGGTCGGCCATCAGGCGGTCGAAATCCAGCACCCGGTCGAAGGCGCCCGCGCTGGTGATCCAGCGGTTGACCTCCACTCGCATCGCCTCGGCCGCTGGTGTCTGGCCGCGCGGGCCGGTCGAGCCGCCGCGTGGCAGCAACGTGGCACCCCAGACCTGCACGCCGGCTGCGTGGGCGTGTGCCACCAGCGTCTTCATGCCTTCGATGACCTGGGCCGCGCTGACCTTGTCCTTGGGGCTGTCCAGCAGGCCGCTGGCGGTGATGTCGTTGATGCCTTGCAGCAGCACCACCCAGTGCACACCGGGCTGGTCCAGCACGTCGCGCTGGAAACGAGCGAGCGTGCTCGGGCCAAGGTAGGGATCCGAGCCGTCGTTCAGGATGCGGTTGCCGGCAATGCCGGCGTTGACCACGGCCACATCGGCCAGCGCGGGGTCCTTTCGCAGGCGCGCAGCCAGCGCGTCGGGCCAGCGTGCGTTGGCATCCAGTCCTGAGCCCACGCCGTCGGTGATGGAGTCACCTACAGCCACCAGCGTGCGTGCCGGGCCGCTCGCCTTGGTCGGAAGCACCTGCAGGTCGGTCAGCAGGTAGCGGCTGTCGTCGGTGTCGGCGCGGGGCAGGGCGGCGGCACCGGCCATGTCCAGGCCGTCGACCAGGTAGGCCGTCTGCATGCCCACCGTGTGGATCGTCGGCGCGCTGGCGCCTTCGGGCAGGTAAAGGCTCACGGCCAGTTCCTGCAGCGCTGCCACCGGCAGGTCCAGCGGGTCGCTCCAGGCGCTTTCACCCTTGGCAATGCGCAGCGTGGCCTGGCCACCAAAGCTCAGCGCACGGTCGCTGCCCGCGACGATGGCCGAGCCCACGCCATGCAGGCCCACATGCACCGGCCCGACCAGCAGCGGCCCGTCGCCCAGAAGGTTCGACAGCTTGATTCGCAGCTTGTCGCCACCCGAGCCGGCGCGCAGCACTTGCCGGATGGTTTGGGGCTTCATCGCCGGCCCTGCCGAGTCCGGTGCCGCACTCCAGGCCGGCACCCAGGCCCCTGTTTCGCCCGCCGTTGCGCCCATCAGCGAGGGCAGCAGCAGAGCCAAACCAACGCCGAGCGCCAGCAATGCCGCGGCCTTCAGCCTGCCTTCGAGCTTGAAGTGGGTGTTGATCGGGCTCATGCGACGGCGTGGGGTGGACGATGGCCGATTGTTGAACGGTTCATCACCTGTGCGGGAGCTGGCACCCCAAACAAAACAGGCCCGCCGAAGCGAGCCTGTCTGGGGATGCGGAAGATCAGTAGCCCAGTGACGCCGCCACTTCGCGGGTCTGCGCGCCGAGGATGTCTTCGGAGTAGAACTGCTTCCAGCGCACCGCGGCATCGGGGTTGATGGCGTTGTGCAGGTGGAACTTCAGGTCGCCGCTCATCTTCGAGGCGTTGTCCACGCCGTCGGTCATGCGCTGGTCCATTTCCTGGTACGGGTTGATCATCGCGTCTTCGTACGGAATGCCGGCGAAGCTGCAGATCTTCTCGATGGATGCGGAGGGATTGCAGACGATGTCTTCGTACTGGATCTGCAGCCAACGGTCTGCCGGCACATGCTGACCTGCGGCCACGGTGTTCTGCTGCGCGGTAAGCCAGGTCAGCTCGGCCAGCTCGCGGCTGCCGAAGCTGGCTTCCTGAACCATGGGCATCAGGCGCTGCAGCTTGGACTCTTCATACGAGCGGATCATGCCCAGCGGGTGGCGCGTCAGGTGGATGTACAGCGGGCGATCGAAGTCTTGTTCGATGCGCTTCAGGATGTCCACGTCGATCACGTACGAAGGCGTCTTGTCGACCAGCAGCTTCTCGCCCTTCAGCGGTTGCTGCAGCAGGTTGTAGAAGGCCTTGGTGGACATGTCGTCGGCTTCGCACTTCGAGACGAAGGCGCGGGCCGCTTCGGGCTCCCAGCCATGCAACTGCATCAGTGCGCGAACGGTGCCGTCCAGCAGGTGCTCGGTGTGCTCGCCGGACAAGGCCTTCAGGCGCTCGCCCATGGTGTTGTAGGGCAGCAGGTGCAGTTCGGGCGGGGCAAACAGCTTGGAGCTGCCGGCCAGGATCACGCGCAGCAGCGTCGAGCCCGAACGCGGAGGCGACAGCACGAACAGCGCCGGCGGATTCTTTGGCGTGCCGTCGTCGCGCAGCTTGCGGGTGGCAATGCTCGCGCGGAACTTGGCCAGCTTCTCGGGGGTGACACGCTCGCTTTCGGGAATCGAGGTCAGCCGCGTGGCGACGACGGCGGTGTTGGCCGCCACGGGCGCGGGCGCTGCGACCGGCAACGAGCCGTTCAACCGGCCGGCGACGAACTCGGCAATCTGCGCGACGCTCAGGTCCTCGACATAAGCGCCGTTTTTCATCAACAGGTCCTGGAACCCGAGCTTGGTCTTGTAGGCGCCTTCGATCGCCACGACCAACTGGATGAAGTCGATCGACGCGAAGCCGATGTCGCCAATCATCGTGGTCTGGGGACCAATGCCGCCTTCGAGCTCGACGTCCCAGTCTTCCGTCAAATCAGAGATGACTCCAATGACGCGTTGCTCGACATTCTCGACCGTGTGCATGCTGCCTGTTCCCTCAACTCCGTGGATATCGCGACGGTAAACCCTTGCTTGCGAACATCATAAGTGCATCACGATGTCCGGCCTGGAACAGGTAAGCAGCCAGTGCGCCAAGCGCACATGGCAGTCTAGCGATTGACGTGGGAGCGCAATTCCGGCATGCGCACGGTTTCCGCCGGCTTCACCAGCGAAAACCCCCTAGAACGTTGCCTGCCCGAGGCCTGTGCCCAGGCCTTGCAGCCGCCCGGTGAACGCTGGTGTGGCCCGAAACATTGGCGCCGCGAACAGGGGACGGCCAGCAGCAGGCGCTTTTGCTGTCGGCTGCGGCACCGTTCAGGTGCGTTTCAGCGGCGTCCCGCTGTCCCGCCGCCGCTTCTTGGTAAGGTCCTGGCTTCCACAGCACAGGCCCACCCATGCCCGCTCCGGACTTCCATCTCCCGTTTTTCGACGCTGCCCTTGCCGGCCTGCCGGCGGTCTCAGCCCAGGCGCCTGAACATGATGAGGCGTTCTGGTCCGCTGTGGCCGCCCTTTACCGGACTTCCCATGCGACAGCCAACCTGGAAAACGGCTTCTGGGGCGTGATGGCCGAGCCGGTGCGGCAAGCGTTCATGCGCTGGACCGAGCGCGTCAACTTCGAGAACACGCTGATGATCCGCGAAGGCTGGCCGAGCGCAATGGCCGCCATTCGCCAGCGCGTGGCCGCAGCGCTGGGCTGCGAGCCGGAGGAAATTGCGCTGACACGCGGCGCCACCGAATCCATGCTGGCCCTGATCAGCGGCTACAACCGGCTGCAGCCGGGCGACACCGTCTTGTATGCCGACCTGGACTACCCGGCGATGCGCAACGCGATGGCATGGCTGCGCGAGCGGCGCGGCGTGCTGCCGGTCAGGCTGGAAATTCCGGAGCCGGCCAGCCGCGAAAACGTGCTCGCCACTTATGCAGACGCCTTGCGCCAGCACCCACGCACCCGCTTGCTGCTGCTGACCCACCTGAGCCACAGCACCGGCCTGGTGATGCCGGTGCGGGAACTCAGCGAGATGGCCCGGGCGGCCGGCGCCGAAGCCATCGTCGATGCGGCCCACTCCTGGGGCCAGTTGGATTTCGACGTGGCCGACCTGGGCGCGCCGTATGCCGCCTTCAACCTGCACAAATGGGTGGGCGCGCCACTGGGCTGCGGTTGCCTGTACATCCGCAAAGGCAGCCTAGCCGCCATCGACCCGTATTTCGGCGACCGCGACCATCCGGCCGACGACGTGCGCTCGCGCATCCACACCGGTTCACCGAACTTCGCCGCCTGGCTCAGCATTCCCGCGGCGCTTCAGTTGCATCAGCGCATTGGCGCCAGCGCCAAGCAGGCCAGGCTGCGCAGCCTGCGAGACCATTGGGTGCAGCAGGTGCGCGGGCTGCCGGGCCTGGAGATCCTGACGCCGGACCAGCCCGGCATGGCCGCCGGCATCACCTCGTTGCGCTTCAGCGGGCGTGGCAGCGCCGCGGAGAACCAGGCCATCGTTGCCGCGCTGCACGAGCAGCATGGCGTGTTCACCGTCTGGCGCAATGGCCCTGCGCGGGGCGACGTGGTGCGGGTCACGCCGGCCATCTACACATCACGTGCCGAACTCGACCGGCTGGTCGCCGGGCTGCGCGCCTTGCTGAACTGAAAAACAGTGCCACCTCACATTGGCGTGCACAACTCCACCAGCAAGCCGTCCGGGCAGCGCAGCCAGGAGACTGTCTGGCCCCAGGGCATGGCTTGCGGTGCGGCCAGTTCCTTGCCACCGGCGGCCAGTGCGCGCTGGTGGGCCTCGGCCACGTCGTCGCAGACCAGCGCCACCTCCATGCCCAGCGGCTGTTCGGACTGGTCGGCCCGCACATGGCCACCGGGCAGGTGGCCCTCGCCAATGCTGTGCTCGGCAAACGCCAGCGTGGTGGCGCCAGTGTCCAGCTCGCCGTAGCCGCCGGATTCGTGCAGGAAGCGGCGGCCGATGCCAAACGCGCGCTCGAAGAAGTCCAGCGAGGCCTCGACCTTGCTGACGTACAGGATGGTGTAGCCAAAGCGCATCGCGCCGGGTGCTGGCATGGGACGGCTCCTTGTTTGGTTTGATGGCCAAGTCTAGAAGGACTTGTTCGACGTTGCCTCCGGTCGCGCTATCGTCTTGTTCCTTTCATGAACCTCACTCAGAGGACTTTTCCCATGCGGGTTTGCATCTTCGGCGCTGGTGCCATTGGCGGTTTCATTGGCGCACGACTGGCGGCAGCCGGCGTGGCGCAGCTCAGCGTCGTGGCCCGGGGCGACACGCTGGCGGCGCTGCAGCAGCACGGCTTTCGCCTGCGCAACCCCGACGGCTCGCTGACTCAGGCGCCGGTGCGCGCCAGCGCGACACCTGCCGAACTGGGTGAGCAGGACCTGGTGATCATTGCCGTCAAGGGCCAGGCGATGGCCGCTGCTGCGCCCGCCATCGGCCCGCTGCTGGGGCCGCAGACCGTGCTGCTGCCGGCGATGAATGGCATTCCCTGGTGGTTCTCGGCCGGCGTGCCCGAGCTGGGTGCTGCGCCGCTTGGCAGCGTGGACCCCGGTGGCCACATCGCCCAGGCCTTGCCTGTCTCGCGCATCATTGGCTGCGTGGTGCACGCCAGCACCTCGTGCCCGGAGCCCGGCCTGGTGGCGCACCAGATGGGGCAGAAGCTGATCATTGGCGAGCCGGCGGCCGGCCCGGTCACGCCGCGTGTGCAGCAGGTCGCCGAGCTGCTGCGCAGCGGTGGGCTGGAGGTGGTCGAGAGCCCCGAATTGCGGCGCGAGCTCTGGTACAAGCTGTGGGGCAACCTGACCACCAACCCGGTCTCGGCCATCACCGGCGCGACGGTGGACCTGATCATCGGCGACCCGTTGCTGCGCACCTTCTGCGCCAGCATGATGGAAGAGGCGGCGCGGGTCGGCGCGCGCATCGGCTGCAGGATCGAGCAGACCCCGGCTGACCGCCATCGCATCACCGCCAGCCTGGGCGCCTTCAAGACCTCGATGCTGCAGGACGCGGAAGCCGGCCGCACGATCGAGCTCGACGGCATCGTCGGCGCGGTGCGCGAGATCGCCCAGCGCGTGGGCGAGCCGACGCCCGGCATTGACGCGCTGCTGGGGCTGACCCGCGTCTTCGCGCAGGTGCACGGCCTGTACCCGCGCCCGCAGGGCGCCGCGTAACCCCGGTGTAAACTGACACCTGTTTGGTGCCTGGGCTGCGCTTCGTTGCGGCCCGGGGTAAACGGGAAACAGGAAGGCCAGCCTCCACGAGGCGATGCCCAACCTGTGCTGCCCCCGCAACGGTAAGTGGACGAAGCCTCGCGCAAGCTGCGCCAGCGTTTCAGCCCGTGCTCCTGGCCACTGAAGGTGAAGACCTTCGGGAAGGCCGCACGGTTGGTGCCACCAGCCCGGATACCGGCCAACAGGGGGCGCGAGCATGTTCTCGCGCCATGTAGCGGCCACCCGCGGGGAAGCAGGTGGCCGTGCTGTTGCCTTTGGCCTGCCTTGCGCCGTGCCGCGCCTGCCAAAGCGACTTCCGGAAGTTGTCCCCATGAGCCTGCGCACCGCCTTGCGCCTTTCCCATTCCTCGTCGCACGCCGCGTTGCGTGTTCCGGCCGCGCTCGCGCTGCTTCTGCAGGCACCGCTGCATGTCGCCGCGCAAACTGCGCCGGCCAGCGAGGCCAGCGACTACGTCGTGACGGCAGCCCGCAGCCAGGTCGTCACCCGCGACTCGGTGCGCCCGGTCACGGTCATCACCGCCGAAGACATCCGCCAGGCCGGTGCCGGTTCGTTGACCGACCTGCTGCGCACGATGGGGGGCGTGGAGATCACGCACAACGGCGGCCTGGGCCAGACCAGCAGCATCTTCATGCGCGGTGCCAGTTCGGACCACACGGTGCTGATCGTCGACGGCGTGCGCCTGGGATCGGCCACCTTGGGCACCGCTTCGTTCGAGTCCATTCCGCTGGCGTTGATCGAGCGTGTGGAAGTCCTGCCCGGACCGTCATCCAGCCTGTACGGCGCTGACGCCATTGGCGGCGTGATCCAGGTCTTCACGAAGAGCGCGCTGCGCTCGCCCGGCGCCACCGTTTCGCTGACCGGCGGCAGCCACAACCTGCAACAGGCCGTGGCGGGCTACGCCGGCCGCATCGGCGAACAGACCGAGCTGTCTGCCGGCATCGATTTCCTGCGCACCGATGGCATCAATGCCACCAATGCCGACAACACCTACGGCTACAACCCGGACAAGGACGGCTACCTGAACCGCGGCGGCCATGTCGGCATCACCCAGCACTTCGGGCCGGACCAGCAGGTTGCGTTGAAGCTGCTGCGCAGCGTCAGCAAGGTCCATTACGACGATGGTCCGGATCCAGACGCCGACACCCGGCAGGACAGCTACAGCACCACGGTGACGCAGACCATGGCCCTGCAGTGGTCCGGCAAACTGAGCGAGCGCTGGCAGTCCAGCGTTGTGGTGGGCCGCTCGGTCGACCTGTCGAACGACTACAGCACCTTCCCCGGCACCTTCAAGACCACGCAGCAGCAGTTTGGCTGGCTCAATCATGTGGCGCTGGCAGGTGGCACCGCCACCGCGGGCGTGGAGTTCCTGAAGCAGGAAGTCGACAGCGACACGCCTTACAACGTGACCGAGCGCACCATCCGCAGCGGCATGCTGGGTTGGCGTGGCAGCTTCGGCGCGCACTCGGTGCAGATCGACCTGCGCCAGGACCGCAACAGCCAGTTTGGCAACCACGGCACCGGCCAGCTCGGCTGGGCCTATGCGCTGGACGGCGCCAGCCGCGTGCGTGCCTCGTATGGCACCGCCTTCCATGCGCCGACGTTCAACGAGCTGTACTACCCCGGCTTCGGCACGCCAGACCTGAAGCCGGAACATTCGAAGAGCTTCGAGTTTGGTGCCGACACCCGCCTGGGTGGCGCCGACCTGACCGCCACGCTGTTCGACAACCGCATCACCGACCTGATCGAATACGCGCCGCCGGACTACCTGCCGCACAACGTCGCCAAGGCCCGCATCAAGGGCCTGGTGCTGACGGCTGGTGGCCAGATCACCCGTGACCTGCGCGCCAAGCTGAACTTCACCTGGCAGGACCCGCTGAACGAAGAGACCGACGACCAACTGCGGCGCCGCGCCCGGGTCTTCGGTGGCCTGCACCTGGTGCAGCAACTGGGCACGGCCCAGGTTGGCAGCGACCTGACCTGGGTTGGCAAGCGCTATGACGCCGACGTCGAATCCGCGGACGCGCGCATGGGGGCGTATGGCCTGGTGGACCTGTTCGCCGGCTGGGCCATCACGCCGCAATGGCGCGTCGAGGGCCGTGTCAACAACCTGGCCGACAAGCGCTACACGACGGCCCAGGGCTACAACAGCCCCGGCCGCGAAGCCCAGCTGACCTTGCGCTGGACGCCACCGTTGTGATCGGCCACTGAGCTGCGCCTGCCGCCTGCCGCCTGCCATGCTTGCCACCACCGCTCCGCCTGTACCCACAGCGCCGCGATGGCGCGGTGTGGCGGTGGTGCTGGTGCTGCACGGGCTGGTGCTGTGGGGGTGGTCCATGGCCAGCCGGTCGCGCGAGGTGGTGGTGCAGGTGGACACGCCGGCCCTGGTCATGATCCAGGTCGCCGCGAAGTCATCTGCCGTGCCCAAGGTGGCAGTGCCTGCGAAGCCTGGGAGCAGGCCCTTGCCACCGGTTGTGCCCATCCGCATGCCGCCTGCGCCACCGGCGGCCGCCATTTCAGAAGCCTTGGCCAGCACCGCCACACCCGCGCCTGCGCCAGCGGTCTCGGCCGCCAGCGCCGTGCCAGTCCTGGTGGCTGCTGCATCCGCCGCCAGTGCAGCCAATCCGGCACCTCGCCTGACCCGCGCACCTCAGCCGCTGCCTGGCAACCCGCTGCCGGTCTACCCGGAAGCGGCGCGGGAAGACGGGCTG
>NZ_VIDT01000379.1 GCF_006519715.1 Ideonella azotifigens | reverse complement strand
AGCAGAACCTGGGCGAGCGCGCCGAGCAGCGCGTGCCGATGTCGCGCCTGCGTGCCCGCATTGCCGAGCGCCTGCTGCAGTCGCAAGCCACCAACGCCATCCTGACCACGTTCAACGAAGTGAACATGGCCCCGGTGATGGACATGCGCAAGAAGTTCCAGGACAAGTTCGAGAAGGAACACGGCGTCAAGCTGGGCTTCATGAGCTTCTTCGTCAAGGCGGCGGTGCATGCGCTCAAGAAGTACCCGGTCATCAACGCCTCGGTCGACGGCAATGACATCGTCTACCACGGCTACTTCGACATCGGCATCGCCGTCGGTTCGCCGCGCGGTTTGGTCGTGCCGGTGATCCGCAATGCGGACCAACTGACCTTCGCCGAGATCGAGAAGACGATTGCGCAGTTCGGCCAGAAGGCCAAGGACGGCAAGCTGGGCCTGGAAGAACTGACCGGCGGCACCTTCTCCATCTCCAATGGCGGCACCTTCGGCTCCATGCTGTCGACGCCCATCATCAACCCGCCGCAGTCGGCCATCCTGGGCGTGCATGCGACCAAGGACCGCGCGGTGGTGGAGAACGGCCAGATCGTGATCCGCCCGATGAACTACCTGGCGATGTCCTACGACCACCGCATCATCGACGGCCGTGAAGCCGTGCTGGGCCTGGTGGCAATGAAGGAAGCGCTGGAAGACCCGGCGCGCCTCTTGTTCGACATCTGATCGTTTTCCTCCAGAACGATCCAACGCCCCCAGGCTCGTGCCGGGGGCGTTTTGCCAAGACCTGACAGGAACCTCATTCAATGTCCAAGCAATTCGACGTCGTCGTGATCGGCGGCGGCCCTGGCGGCTACATCGCGGCGATCCGCGCAGCCCAGCTGGGTTTCAACACCGCCTGCATCGACGAGTGGAAGAACGACAAGGGCGGCCCCGCGCCCGGCGGCACCTGCACCAACGTCGGCTGCATCCCGTCGAAGGCGCTGCTGCAGTCCAGCGAGCACTTCGACCATGCCGGCCACGCCTTTGCCGACCACGGCATCTCGGTCAGCGACCTGAAGATCGACATCGCCAAGATGATCGGTCGCAAGGACGCGGTCGTGAAGCAGAACAACGACGGCATCCTGTACCTGTTCAAGAAGAACAAGGTCAGCTTCTTCCACGGCCGCGGCTCGTTCGTCGCAGCCAAGGACGGTGGCTACGAGATCAAGGTCGCTGGCGCTGCTGAAGAGACGCTGCAGGCCAAGCATGTGATCGTCGCCACTGGCTCGAACCCGCGCCAGCTGCCCGGCGCCGAGTTCGACGAATCGCTGATCCTGTCCAACGACGGCGCGCTGCGCATTCCCGCGGTGCCGAAGAAGCTGGGCGTGATCGGCTCCGGCGTCATCGGCCTGGAAATGGGCTCGGTCTGGCGCCGCCTGGGCGCCGAGGTCACCATCCTCGAAGCGCTGCCAGCTTTCCTGGGTGCGGCCGATGAGAGCGTGGCCAAGGAAGCGGCCAAGGTCTTCAAGAAGCAGAACCTGAACATTGAGCTGGGCGTGAAGATCAGCTCGGTGACCAAGGCCGCTGACAGCGTGACCGTGGCCTACACCGATGCCAAGGGTGCCGAGCAGTCGCTGGTGGTGGACAAGCTGATCGTCTCGATCGGTCGGGTTGCCAACACCATCGGCCTGAACCCGGAAGCCGTGGGCCTGAAGCTGGACGAGCGCGGCATGGTGGTGGTCGACGGCGACTGCAAGACCAACCTGCCGGGCGTCTGGGCCATTGGCGACGTGGTGCGCGGCCCGATGCTGGCGCACAAGGCCGAGGAAGAAGGCGTGGCCGTGGCCGAGCGCATTGCCGGCCAGCATGGCCACGTCAACTTCAACACCGTGCCGTGGGTGATCTACACCAGCCCGGAAATTGCCTGGGTCGGCAAGACCGAGCAGCAGCTGAAGGCGGACGGTGTGGCCTACAAGGCCGGCCAGTTCCCGTTCCTGGCCAACGGCCGGGCGCGTGCACTGGGCGACACCACCGGCTTCGTCAAGTTCCTGGCGGACGCCAAGACCGACGAGATCCTGGGCGTGCACATCATCGGCCCGATGGCCTCGGAGCTGATCTCCGAAGCCGTGGTGGCGATGGAGTTCAAGGCCTCGGCCGAAGACATCGCGCGCATCTGCCATGCCCACCCGTCGCTCAGCGAGGCGACCAAGGAAGCCGCGCTGGCGGTGGACAAGCGCACGCTGAACTTCTGACCGGGCAGCGCTGACTGCGCAAGCCCCCGGCCCGCCCGCCTGCCAAGGCCGGCGGGCCTTTTCAATCCTCATCTCCTCTCCGGTTGTCCTCGCCATGACTGTTCGCCAGCTGTATGCGCAATTGCTCGAAGAGCGCGGCTTCCGCGCCGATGAGGCCCAGCTGCGCGCGATCGACGCGCTGGAGCGTTGCGAGAACGAATGGGCCGACTACAAGGGCCGGCGCAGCAATGCGCTGACCAAGATGCTGGTGCGCCCGCCGATCCCGCGCGGCGTCTACATGTACGGCGGCGTGGGCCGCGGCAAGAGCTTCCTGATGGACTGCTTCTTCCAGTCCGTGCCGCTGACCCGCAAGACCCGGCTGCACTTCCACGAATTCATGCGCGAGGTGCACCGTGAGCTGCAGGACCTCAAGGGCCTGCAGAACCCGCTGCAGGAGCTGGGCCGGCGCATTGCCCGGCGCTACCGGCTGATCTGCTTCGATGAATTCCACGTGGCAGACGTGACCGACGCGATGATCCTGCACCGGTTGCTGGAATCGCTGTTCGAGAACCGGGTCTCCATCGTCACGACCTCGAACTTCAAGCCCGACGAGCTGTACCCCAACGGGCTGCACCGTGATCGCATCCTGCCGGCCATCGAATTGCTGAAGGACAAGCTGGAGGTCATCAACGTCGACGCCGGAACCGACTACCGGCAGCGCACGCTGGAGCATCTGGCGCTGTACCACACGCCGCTGGACGCGTCGGCAGAAGCCGCGATGAAGCAGACCTTCGACGAACTGGCCGAGGCCAAGGACGAGTCGCCGCTGCTGCACATCGAGCACCGCGAATTGAAGGCCAAGCGCCGCGCCGGTGGCGTGGTCTGGTTCGATTTCCAGACCCTGTGCGGCGGCCCGCGTTCGCAGAACGACTACCTGGAACTGGCCACCCAGTTCCACACCTTGCTGCTCTCGGGTGTGCCGAAGATGCCGCCCCGGCTGGCCTCGGAAGCGCGCCGCTTCACCTGGTTGGTCGATGTGCTGTACGACCGCCGCGTCAAGCTCATCATCTCGGCCGAAGTGCCCGCCGAAGACCTCTACAACGAAGGCCCGCTGGCCCACGAATTCCCCCGCACCGTCTCCCGCCTGCACGAGATGCGCTCGCAGGAATACTTGTCCCTCGAGCGCCGCAACGTCGACACCTCCTTGACCTGATCCGACGACTTTGACCCGCGCGGTATTTCAGCAACCCGGATCGAAGCGGAGCGTGGCCGCCGCCGGGCCGCCCCAGGCGGTCGCGCAACCCGCTCGGCGGGTGGCTTCGCGTACACGCGAAGCCGGGTGCCCCATTTCTTCAAGTCAACGGGTCGAAGCGGACCATGGCCAAGGAGAGGTTGTCGCCCATGCCGCGGGCGCGCTGGCGCGCCTTGCTGACCAGCATCTCGCTGGCGTCGCGCGGGTGCAGTGCGGTGACGATGGCGCCCAGCTCTTTCGGGCTGAGGTAGTGCCACAGGCCATCGCTGCAGGCCAGCAGCGTGTCGCCCAGTTCCAGCTTGTCCAGTTGTGTGAGCGTGATCGGCGGGTCTTGTTGCGTGCCCAGGCAGCCAGTCAGCAGGTTGGACTGTGGATGGGTGTTGGCCTGGGCTTCGGTGATCTTGCCTTCGTCGATCAGCCGCTGCACGTACGAGTGGTCGATCGTGCGGCGCACCAGCTCGCCGCCGCGGAAATGGTAGACCCGTGAATCGCCGGCGTGCACCGTCCAGGCGCTGCGGTCGGGCAGGAACAGGAAGGCGGCAATCGTGCTGTGCGGCTCTTCGTCGGCCGTGATGGCCGTCAGCTTGATCATCAGGTGCGACTCGATGACCAATTGGCGCAGCATCTCGCCGGGGTCCATGCTGGCGGGTGTGAAGCGGTCGAACACCTGCTTGGCGGTCATGATGACCTGATCGGCCGCCGTGCGACCGCCGCTCTTGCCGCCCATGCCGTCGGCCACCAGGCCGAGCGCGCAGCCTTGCACGCGAGGGTGGGGCAGCACCAGGACCTGGTCCTGCTGATAGGCTCGGTCGCCTTTGTGCAGCCCGGTGGCTGCGGCGATGCGGTATCCCTGGGGTGTCGAACTCATGGGCCGCAATATAAACTCTCAGTTCTGTGGACGCCGACCTTCCCATGCCCGATAGCCTGCATTCGCCACAAAGGCGGCTGATCGAGTTGCGCATGGAACACGCCGACCTCGACAGCCTGATCGACCAGGCCAGCGAAACCCCGCAGCGCGACGACTTGGCGCTGCGCCGCCTGAAAAAGCGCCGGCTGCTGCTGCGCGACCAGATTTCCCGGCTGGCAGCATCGCTGGAGCCGAAAGAGCCCGCCTGAACCCACCCATGAATGTTGAAACCGACGAGCCCATGCTGGCCGATCTGGCCGAGCTGGGCGAGGCGGTTCGCGAAGCGCTGTCCGGCACCGGCGCGCTCGCCCAGGCGGACGGCAACTTCATGCCACGCGAGCAACAAACCGCGCTGGCCAGCGCCGTGGCCGACGCGATCGCCGGGCGCAGTGCGCTGGTCGCCGAAGCCGGCACCGGCGTCGGCAAGACCTTTGCCTACCTGCTGCCGGTGCTGTTGTCGGGCCGGCGCACCTTGGTCAGCACGGCCACCAAGAACCTGCAGGATCAGTTGTTCTTCCGCGACCTGCCGCGCCTGAGGGAGGTGCTCAAGCTGCCGACCACGGTGGCGCTGCTGAAGGGCCGGGCCAGCTACTTGTGCAAGCACCGTCTGGTGCAGGCGCGCGAGGGCGCGCAGCTGCCGGACCGCATGGCCATTCGCGCTTTGGCCCGCATCGAAACCTGGGCGCAGGCGACGCAGAGCGGCGACATCAGCGAACTGGAGGGGCTTGACGAGCGCTCCGAGATCATCCCGCTGGTCACGTCCACGCGCGACAACTGCCTGGGCAGCGAATGCGGCGAATACCACGCCTGCCACGTCATGAAGGCCAGGCGCGAGGCCATGGCGGCCGATGTGGTGGTCGTCAACCATCACCTGTTCTTTGCCGACCTGTCGCTGCGCGACACCGGCGTGGCCGAGCTGCTGCCGACGGTGGACGTGGCGGTGTTCGACGAGGCGCACCAGATGGTCGAGGCTGGCGTGCAGTTCCTCGGCAAGACCCTGGGCACCGGCCAGGTGCTGGACTTTGGCCAGGACATGCTGGCGGCCGGCCTGCAGCAGGCCCGTGGCC
>NZ_VIDT01000378.1 GCF_006519715.1 Ideonella azotifigens | reverse complement strand
GGCCTGCGTGCGCAGCCGGTCGGTGCTGCCGGGGTGGCCGGCAACGAAGACCAGGTCGCCCTCGGCCAGCGGCTTGCTGGCCAGCTTCAGCACGCCGCTGGGCTTGGCGGGCTTGCCGTTTTCGTAAACGCGGGCCAGCGCGAAATCCAGCGCAAAGCGCGGATAGACGAAGTTGTCGTCGTCGCCGCCGAAGTTGGCGGCCTGGGCATCCGGCGCGAAGACCAGGCGCACATCGTCCCATTCCTTGTAGCGGTACAGCGCGTAGCGCGCGCCGCCATAGAGCGCCACCACCTGGCAATGCAGCCGGGTGTTTTGCTGGCAGTCGCGCTCCAGCTTGGCAATGACGCGCTTGCGGGACTGGTTGCGGGTCGCGTCGTCGTCGGCCGCGGCAGAGGTGGCCAGGCGCACGCTGTCGCTCACGTCGTCGCTGGATTGCAACACCTTCAGCACCGTGCCCGGGCAGCGCAGTTCCTCGGCCTGCGTGCGCGCCAGGAAGCCGTGGCCGTCCAGGTCGCGCTCGGGCGTGGAGAGCCGGGCGATGCAGCCGCGCGCCACGTGGTGGTTGGTCAGCACCAGGCCTTGCGATGACACGAAAGAGGCCGAGGCCCCGCCGAAGTTGACCGCCGCCTTCTGCAGTTGCTGCAGCCAGCGGGCACTGAGTGCCACACCGTGCTGCTGCTGGATCGCCGCCAGCGGCGGACTGTCGAAAGTCCACATGCCTTCGTCGGCAGCGGCGGCCAGGCTGGCCAGCGCCAGCAGCGAGGCGACGGCGGCAGGCAGCAAGCGGGTTGAAAGGGAGCGGCGAGGCAACGAATGGGCAGCAAGAAGTCGGCTGGTCATGCGCAAAAGACTGTGGCAGCGGTCAAACGGTCAGTCTACGCCGGGCACCGGATGCGGATAAGCTTGGCACATCCTCATGCCTGAACCCTTGCCCCCGCCCGCCCCGCTGGAACCGCCGCCCGAGCGGGATGCGCGCTTTCCGTCGGCCGTCGGTGCGGTCTGGTTGATGCTGGTGCTGATGCTGCTGCAGGCCCTGATCGGCGAGGCCTTGTACGGCGCCAGCCAGGACCTCGGGCTGGCGGAGCCTGAGGTCACGGCGCTGGTGCTGATCCTGTCCTACGGGCTGCTGTTCAGCGTGCTGCTGTACCGCAAGGGCATTGGCTACGGCGCGCTGTTCCATGCCGGCCCGAGCTCGGCGATGGCCACGCTGGGCGTCACCGCGGCACCGCTGCTGCTGATGACGCCGGGGCTGGTCATGGGCATCTCGACGCTGGACGACATCCTGGTCCGCCTGGTGCCGCTGTCCAGCCACGACACCGAATTGTTCAAGCGCATGAGCGACACCTCGCTGTCCACCGTGCTGACGGCCTGCCTGATCGCCCCGGTGCTCGAAGAGCTGCTGTACCGCGGCGTGATCCTGCGCAGCTTCCTGGCGCAGTACGCCGCCTGGCCGGCCATCGTCGGCTCGGCCGTGCTGTTTGGCGTGGCGCACCTGAACATCTACCAGTTCATGGTCGGCCTGCTGCTGGGCGTGTTGACCGGCTGGTTGTACGAGCGCACCCGCTCGGTTGGCCCGGGGCTGCTGCTGCACGTCGCCTACAACAGCTTGATCACCTGGCTGGCCAGCGACAACACGCCACCGCCGCCCGGCAGCGACGGCGACATCGGCATGGGCTGGTGGGTGCTGTCCTTGATCCTGATGGGGGTGGGCCTGCGCTGGCTGGTGCGGCTGCTGTCACCACCGGGCACGGCTCCTGCTCGCGATGTTGGCTAGCATGGTCCGAGGCTGCGGCCTCGCCGCATTCCCAGGACCTTGAAAGACATTCGCCCGATGACCACCCGCCCTTCGTTCCCCATGTTTTCCCGCCGCTTCCTCGCTAGCGCCAGCTTGATGGCCAGCCTGATGGCCGGCCTGGTCGCCTGCCTCGGCAGCGCACAGGCCGCCGAGCCGGCACCGGTGATGGCCTGCGACCAGCAGGGCTCGCTGCCGGCCATGCCGCCCGTCGCGCCCAAGCCGATCCAGATCCACGAATGCGCCAGCTTCAGCGGCGGCGCCATGGCCGCGCAGGTCGGCAAGAGCTGGTGCGAACAGGCCAGCCACGCGCCCTTCGAAGGCGCGGCGCCGCCCAAGGTCACGATGCTGGCCAGTTGCGCTCCGGGTGCGCTGGCCAAATGCGACGTGACGACGCCGGGCGGCGACGTGGTGATTTCGCGCCACTACTACCTGGCCGATGCAGGCGCCGGTGGGCTGGAAGGCCTGCGCAAGACCTGCGAAGGCTCGGGTCGTGCCGTGAAGGGCATGACCCCCGGCAAATGGACCCAGTTCTGATGCACCCGATCCTGATCACCTCTTGAAGGAGCCTCGCGGATGGTGGAAGCCCATGTGCTGGTCGGTAATCCCCACACCCGCAAGGCCACGCTGCTGCGCTGCCTGACCGGCTGTTTCAACCGCAACGTGCGCGACATCGCGCTGCACGGCGGCGGCCAGGTCAAGCTCTATGTGCGGGTGGCCGCGCTGCAGGACTCGCGCACCGATCCAGCCGAGTTCATCAACGAGGTGGCGCGCAGCCGCTGCCAGCAGGTGGCGTTTTCGCTGTGGCCCGAAGCGCATCCGCATGACAGCGAACGGCTGCCGGATGCGCAGGCCTACCTCGCGGCATTCCGCAGCGCTGGCTGGAAGATCAGCAAGGTCGCGGTGCTGGGCGCCCATCCGCTGCGGCTGGACCTGAAGAGCGGCGTGGCGCAGTTTCCCAATGTGCTGCACCAGCCGGTCAACAGCTCGGCCCAGCTGATCCGCCAGCACTTCGGCTGGCAGTGACGCCCGGCTGAGCCAAAAAGGCCCGGGATGAACCGGGCCGACATCAAGGCGCCCAGGCGTTCTCCACCGCCCAGCGCGTGTCGTTCAGGTAGCTGCCCGAGGTGTTCCAGTCGCTGCCGCCGGTACCGTCAGCAATCCAGACTTCGGCAGCGTAGTGGCGCAGGTAGCGGTTCGGGAAGTTGCTGGCCGAGAAGCGCGTGCCGCTGCTGCCGTCGGGCGTGCCTTCGGCGCAGAAGGTCGCATCGGCGCGGTAGAGGTCCGAGTCCTCCAGCGGATCGCGGCGCACGCGCGAGTTGCTGTGGCGCAGGTACTCGCCAGGGAAGTTGCGCGACTCGAACGAGTAGCAGCTGCCATCGGCCAGGCCGGTCACGATGTGCCAGGTCGCGTCCAGCTTCAGCGTGTCGCTGCTGTCGGCAGCCACCACTTCGGTGAAGGCCAGCCCGTCCTGGTGCCGCACGTAGCGGTTGTCGTAGCCAGGCGTCAGCACCCGCAGCGAATGCATGTCGCCCGGATTGATCAGCACGCTGCTGCGCCACCAGCCGGTGGCCTGCGCCCAGGAGGCATCGGCGCGGAAGCTGCTGCTGTCCTCGAAGGCATTCAGCCAGAGCTCGGCATTCATGTGCCGCAGGTACTGCCCCGGCAGGTTCTTGGACTCCAGCGACAGCCCGCCGCCGCCATTGAGCGCCTTGCGCGGACAGAAGGTCGCGTCGCCGCGGAAGCCTTCGCTGTTGTCGCTGGCGTCGATGCGCAAGCGGTCAGCCGCGTGGCGCAGGAACTGGCCGGGCAGGTTCACCGCCTCGAAGGACAGGCAGCTGCTGTCGGCCAGTCCGTTGACCACCTTCCAGGAACTGTCCTGCTTCAGGCCGGCGGGGCTGCCGGCGTTGACCACGTCGGTCACGCCCAGGCCACTGTCGCCATGGCGCAGGTAGCGGTCGGTCACGCCGGGGCTCACGGTTCTGAACGAGTACGAGCTGCCCTTGCGCAGGTAAGGCACGCCGGCGATCAGCGCCTGGTGCGCTGCCTTGACGCGCGCGAAGTCCATTTTCTGGACCTGGCGGTCATAGGTCAGGAAGCCGTTGAGCTCGTCCTCCACGTCGGAGATCTCGGTGTAGACCGCCGCACTCAGGCCCTTGGACGCCGAGAGCTCCCGCAGGCTGTCGACCTGAGCCGCGTAGACATTGGTCAGCGTCGCCGAGTCTGGATAGAGGTTGTAGCAGCAGGTCGAATCCGGGTTCCACATGTGGCCGTCCACGCGCAGGCCGTTGCCACCGAACTCGCCCAGCACCGAGATCCGGTTGGCTTGCCAGGCCGGGGCAGACGGGCCGGGGTAGTCGTGCAGGTCGATCAGGTCGCCGGCACCCGAATCGCCTGGGGCGAAGTTGATGCCCGAGTGGGTGTTGATCAGCCGGCTCGGGTCCCAGGCCTTGAACTGGTTGGCCATGCCCACCATGTCGAAGTCGCCCCAGCTTTCGTTGAAGATGACCCAGGTGACGACGGCCGGCGAAGAGCGGTGCTCGTCGACGATCTCCTTGTCCTCGACCTTCACGCGAGCCTGCACGTCGGCATTGCTTTCGGCGTCCCAGGCGTGTGGCATGTCCTGCCAGACCATCAGGCCCAGCTTGTCGGCCCAGTAGAACCAGCGCTGCGGCTCGACCTTGATGTGCTTGCGCACCATGTTCATGCCGAGGTCCTTGATGGCCTGCAGGTCGGACTTCAGCGCGTCGTCGGTCGGCGCGGTGTAGAGCCCGTCGGGCCAGAAGCCCTGGTCCAGCGGGCCGTACTGGAAGACGTATTGCCCGTTGAGCAGCGGCCGCGGCACGCCGTCGACGATGCCGATGCTGATCGAGCGCATGCCGAAGTAGCTGCTGACCTCGTCATGCACCTTGGCACCGGCCTTCTTGCGCAGCCGCACCTTCAGGTCGTAGAGGAAAGGATCGCTGGGCGACCACAGGTGTGCGTTGGGCACCGGCACGGTGAATTCAACGTCGCCCACGCCGCTGCCAGTGCCGACCTTCTTGCCGCCGGAGGACGCCACGGCATCCACCACCAGGCCGTCCAGGTTGTCGCCGCGCACGATGATGCGCAGTTGCTTGTTCGGCAGGTCCGGCGTCATGTCCAGCCGGGTGATGTGGGCTCTGGTCACCGGCTCCAGCCACACCGTCTGCCAGATGCCGGAGGTGGGTGTGTAGAAGATGCCACCGGGGTTCAGCGTCTGCTTGCCCAGCATGTCGTCGCCGGTGGTCGGGTCGAAGGCGCCGACCACCAGTTCGTTCTCGCCGCTCTTCAGGTAGGGCGTGATGTCGAAGCTGAAGGCGTCGTAGCCGCCGCTGTGCTGGCCGACCTGCTGGCCGTTGACGTAGACGGTGGCCTTGCGGTCCACCGCGCCGAAGTTCAGCTTCACGTGCTTGCCGGCCCAGCCGGCCGGCACCGTGAAGCTGCGGCGGTACCAGAGGTTGCGCTCGTTCATGCGCTGGATGCCGGAGAGGTAGGACTCCACCGGGTACGGCACGCGGATCTGCTCGGGCTGGGCCGGGAAGGCCGGCGCGGTGGCGGGCGGGTTGTCGGCATCGGGCGCGGCGGCGCCGCCGGTATAGCTCCAGCTGCCGTTGAGGTTCAGCCAGTCGGTCCGCGCGACCT
>NZ_VIDT01000377.1 GCF_006519715.1 Ideonella azotifigens | reverse complement strand
GGCGCGCCGGGCCATCTTCGGAGGCGCCGGTCGCTGCCGAGCTGGCGCAGGCGGACGAAAGTGCCTCGACGCCGGCTTCGTTGACCGAATCGGGCAACGCGATGGAACGCAGCCCGGACCTGGACCGCTACCTTGCGGCACACCGCCAGTTTGCGCAAGGGCCTTCGCTGGCCGCGCCCGGTGGTGTGCGCCAGGTCGCGCTCACGCCGGAAGGCCGCTGACCGCAAGATGACAGCGGAGAGCAGGCCTTGGGTCGCAAGGCGGATGGCGGGTGCGGCTTGGATCGGCGCCTCGCTGGCGCCATGGCGCGTCTGGCCCGGTGTATTGATGTCTTGCCTGCTTGCCAGCGGGTCGGCGGCTGCGCTTGCGCAGGCGACGAGTGATGCAGCCGGCACGCTGGATGCGCGTGCATGGCTGATGCGAAGCAGCGAAGCCGCAGCCTCGCGGAACTACCAGGGTACGCTGGTGGTCAGTGGTGGCGGCTCGGTCAGCAGTTCGCGCGTTGCGCACTATTTCGATGGCACCCAGCAATACGAGCGTGTCGAAGCACTGGACGGCGAGCCGCGCAGCATCTGGCGCCACAACGACGAGGTGCAGACGCTGTGGCCGCGCGCCCGCGTTGCGCTGATTGAGCGCCGCGACCCCCGCGCCACGTTCCCGTCGCTGTTGTCAGGCTCGGAGCGCCGCGTGCTGGAGTGGTATGAGCTGCGTTCGCTCGGCCGTGACCGCGTGGCAGGCCTGGACGCCGACGTGGTCTTGCTGAAGGCCAAGGACAACGCCCGCTTCAGCCAGCGCCTATGGGCCGAGCATCAGACCGGTTTGCTGCTGCGCGCCGAGGTGATTGGCAGCAGCGGGCAGACCTTGGAGTCGGCCGCGTTCTCCGAGTTGGTCATTGGCGTGAAGCCTCAGCCCGACCAGGTGCTGGCCGGCATGAAAAAGCGCGACGGGTATCGCGTGCTGCGGCCCGCCGTGCTGCCGACCTCGCTGGACGCCGAAGGCTGGACGCTGGCTGCGTTGCCTGCCGGTTTTCGCGAAGTGCATTGCGCCAAGCGCTCGCTGGACCCGACGGGCGCCGCGGATGCCCCCATCGTGCTGCAAGCCATCTATTCCGATGGGCTGACCCACGTGTCGGTGTTCATTGAACCTTTCCAGCCCGAGCGGCACCAACGCGAAGTCCACGCGGCCATCGGGGCAACTCACACCTTGATGGCCAGGCGCGATGATCAGTGGGTGACCGTGATGGGCGACGTGCCCATGGACACGCTGAAGAAGATCGCGGCCGCGCTGGACCACAAGCGTTGAGACCCTGAGGTTTTGCAGTCCGCCCACCAGAGGCGGTGGTTCCCAAGAAGGAGAAGGCATGTTTGGGGGTGTTGTTTCGTCCGTGCGCGAGCGTGCGCGCGTTGGTGTTGCCGTTGCGCTGCTGAGCGTTTCCGCGGCGGGTTTGCTGCCGGCGCCCGCATTGGCGCAGAACCGGGTGCTGCCCGATTTCACCGACCTGGTCGAACAGGTCGGCCCGGCAGTGGTGAACATCCGTACCAGCGAGAAGGTGCATCTGGGCCGCGGTGGCGCGGGCACTGGCCCGCAGATGGACCCGGGCCTGGAAGAGTTCTTCAAGCGCTTCGGCATTCCGATGCCGCGCAACACGCCGCGCGGCGGTGGCAATGGCAATGGCGACGATGACGACGAGCCGACGCGGCGCGGCATCGGCTCAGGCTTCATCCTCAGCGCCGATGGCCTCGTGATGACCAACGCGCACGTGGTCGACGGTGCCGACGAACTGCTGGTGACGCTGACCGACAAGCGCGAGTTCAAGGGCAAGGTCATTGGCGCAGACAAGCGCAGCGACGTGGCCATCGTGAAGATCGAAGCGGCTGGCCTGCCGTTCGTCAAGGTCGGCGATGTCGGCAAGCTGAAGGTCGGCGAATGGGTCATGGCGATCGGCTCGCCGTTCGGCCTGGACAACTCGGTGACCGCTGGCATCGTCAGTGCCAAGCAGCGCGACACCGGCGAACTGCTGCCCTTCATCCAGACCGATGTGGCGATCAACCCCGGCAACTCTGGGGGGCCGCTGATCAACATGCGCGGCGAAGTCGTCGGCATCAATTCGCAGATATACAGCCCGTCTGGCGGCTATGCCGGCATCTCGTTCTCCATCCCCATCGACGAAGCGATCCGCGTGGCCGATCAATTGCGTGCCACCGGCCGGGTGATCCGTGGCCGCATTGGCGTGGCAATCGCACCGGTGACCAAGGAGGTCGCGGAATCGATCGGCTTGGGCAAGGCCAGCGGCGCGATGGTGCAGTCGGTTGAAGCCGGCCAACCTGCCGAGAAGGCTGGGCTGGAAGCGGGCGACATCATCGTCAAGGTCGATGGCAAGGCCGTGGAGCGCGCCACCGATCTGCCGCGCATGATCAGTGCCGTGAAACCGGGCAGCAAGGTCACGCTGCAACTGTTCCGCCGTGGCAGCTACAAGGATGTCGCGGTGACCGTGGGCGAGTTCGAAGCTGAAAAGCCGGCCGTGCCTGCAGCGCCAGTGAAAGCTTCGCTGGGCCTGAACGTGGTGGACTTGACCGAGGCGGAGAAGCGCGACTTGCGCGTCAAGGGCGGTGTGAAGGTCGACAGTGTGGAAGGCGCTGCGGCCCGTGCCGGCCTGCGCGAGGGCGATGTGATCCTGTCGGTCGACAACGTGCAGATCAGCGATGCCAAGCAGTTCGGCGGCGTTGTCGCCAAGCTTGACAAGACCAAGCGGGTCACGGTGCTGGTGCGCCGCGGCGACTGGGTCAACTATGTGGTGATCCAGCCAGCGCGCTGAGCCGGGGTGGACAGCCGGCTTCCCGCAGCCGGTCTCCATGTTCAAAGACCCGCCAACCTACTGGGATGGCGGGTCTTTTCATTGGATGAGAAGTCGCCGCGATGTTTGTAATTGCTAACCATGTTTTAATAGCTTGATGGTTATTCTGTCCGATCTGTGAGTGAGTGCTGACATGGCGCTGGGTCGTGATGATTGTGATGACCGGGCGATACAATCCAGGCTTGTTGCGGGTCATTCGACGCGTTGCTGCAATCTCTCCGTGGCGCTGCCGCCACGGCTGGGCGAGCGCTCAAGACCTGTGAATAAGGTGTGAATAATTATCGGCTGCGGCCCTTGTTGGCGGTCTGCAACGACCCCGGTTCCATCCAAGACGGCCTTTGGACTCGGGCCCTTTTGGCTACAATGAAAGCCCAACAAGCAGTTGCCATACGTTTTGTTGGAAGGCGCGTCTTCAATTGGACGTGCCTTTTTTTTGACTCTTTGCCCGCTTCACCGCCTTGATGCGGCTCGCCCCTCGCCGTCGCATTCCAATGCGTCGCCAGGGCGAGCTTTTGGCGCTTGTTCAGCAGCTTTTCAGCTGTTTTTGCTGCGTGTGCATCTGACGCGGCAGGCGTGAGCCGTCGCTGGCCACGCTGTTTTTCTCCGGCGCTGCGCCGGCCTTTGCCGACCCATGGACCACATCAGAAATTTCTCGATCATTGCCCACATCGACCACGGCAAGAGCACGTTGGCCGACCGCATCATCCAGCGCTGCGGCGGTCTGAGTGATCGCGAGATGGAGGCGCAGGTGCTGGACTCGATGGACCTCGAGCGGGAGCGCGGGATCACGATCAAGGCGCAGACGGCCGCGTTGCAGTACACGGCCAAGGACGGCAGGACCTACAACCTGAACCTGATCGACACGCCCGGGCACGTGGACTTCTCGTACGAAGTCAGCCGCTCGCTGTCGGCCTGCGAAGGTGCGCTGCTGGTGGTCGATGCCAGCCAGGGCGTGGAGGCGCAGACGGTGGCGAACTGCTACACGGCGCTGGAGCTCGGTGTTGAAGTGGTGCCGGTGTTGAACAAGATGGACCTGCCTTCGGCGGATCCCGACAACGCCAAGGCAGAGATCGAGGACGTGATCGGCATCGACGCGACCGACGCGATCCCCTGCTCGGCCAAGACCGGCATGGGCATCGACGAGATCATCGAGGCGGTGATCGCCCGCATGCCGCCGCCCAAGGGCGTGGTCGAGGCGCCGCTGCGCGCGATGATCATCGACAGCTGGTTCGACAACTACGTCGGCGTCGTGATGCTGGTGCGTGTGGTCGACGGCACGCTCAAGAAGGGCGAGCGCATCCGCATGATGGCGTCGAACGCGGTCTACCCCGCCGACCATCTGGGCGTGTTCGCACCGAAGTCGACGCCGCGCGAGCAGCTCAATGCGGGCGAGGTCGGGTTCATCATTGCCGGTATCAAGGAGCTTCAGGCGGCCAAGGTCGGCGACACCGTCACGCTCGAGAAAAAGCTGCCCAACAATCTCGGGCCTGCGGAAGAAGCGCTGCCCGGCTTCAAGGAAATCCAGCCGCAGGTCTTTGCCGGTTTGTATCCGACCGAGGCGAGCGAGTACGACCAGTTGCGCGACGCGCTGGAGAAGCTCAAGCTCAATGACAGCTCGCTGCGCTACGAGCCCGAAGTCAGCCAGGCGCTGGGTTTCGGCTTCCGCTGCGGCTTCCTGGGGCTGCTGCACATGGAGATCGTGCAGGAGCGGCTGGAGCGCGAGTTCGACCAGGACCTGATCACGACTGCGCCCAGCGTGGTTTACCAGGTCGAGCTCAACGATGGCACCGTGATCGACGTCGAGAACCCGTCGAAGATGCCGGACCTGGGCCGCATCCGCGAGATCCGCGAGCCCATCGTGACGATGCACCTTTACATGCCGCAGGACCATGTTGGCGTGGTGATGACGCTGGCCAACCAGAAGCGCGGCGTGCAGCTGAACATGGCCTATCACGGCCGGCAGGTCATGCTGACCTACGAGATGCCGCTGGCGGAGATCGTGCTGGACTTCTTCGACAAGCTCAAGAGCGTGTCACGCGGCTATGCGTCCATGGACTACGAGTTCAAGGAATACCGCGCCTCCGACGTCGTGAAGGTCGACATCCTGATCAACGGCGACCGGGTCGACGCGCTGTCCATCATCGTGCACCGCGCGCAGAGCCAGTTCCGTGGCCGGGGTGTGGCGGCGAAGATGCGCGAACACATCCCGCGCCAGATGTACGACGTGGCCATCCAGGCGGCGATCGGTGCCAACATCATCTCGCGCGAGAACATCAAGGCGCTGCGCAAGAACGTGCTGGCAAAATGCTATGGCGGCGACATCTCCCGCAAGCGCAAGCTGCTCGAAAAGCAGAAAGCCGGCAAGAAGCGCATGAAACAGATCGGCTCCGTCGAGGTGCCGCAGGAAGCCTTCTTGGCCATTCTTCAAGTGGATGACTGACAACAACAAACCGATGAGTGCTCTCACCGCCGCCTTGTATGGCGCCCTGATCGTCTACCTTGGCGGTTGGTACCTGGATTACTGGTACGGCAATTTCTCGCTGCTGCTGTTCATCCTTTCCGCAGTGACCTGCGCTTTCTGGCTGGCCGAGCGTTTCCGCTTCCG
>NZ_VIDT01000376.1 GCF_006519715.1 Ideonella azotifigens | reverse complement strand
ACCGCCCACTACTTCGCGCCGCGCCTGCTGCACGCCTTCTGCCAGCGCCACCCGCAGGTGCGGCTGAAGCTCACGGTGGCCAAGCGCAGCGAGGTGCTGGCCATGCTGCAGGAGCACCGCATGGACATCGCCATCGCCGGCCATCCGCCTTCGGAAGCCGACCTGGAAGCGACCCGCTTCGCGCGCCATCCGCACTGCATCGTCGCCGCGCCCAACCATCCATTGGCCGGCCAGCGCGGCCTGAGCTGGGCCGAGCTGCGCGAGGAAAACTTCATCTTCCGCGAGCCCGGCTCGGCCACCCGGCAGTTCCTCGAACACCTGCTGCAGCAGCAGTCCATCCAGGTGCGCGCCGGCCTGGAGCTGGCCGGCAACGAGACCATCAAGCAGGCGGTGATGTGCGGCATGGGCATCAGCTTCCTGTCCGCCCACAGCTTCCAGGTCGAAGCCGAAACCGGCCGCCTGGCCGTGCTCGACGTGCGCGGCATGCCCAAGCACATCGACTGGTGTTTCCTGCAGCGCAGGGACAGCCAGCTGACGGGTGCGAACGCGGCGTTCAGGCAGTTCGTGCTGGATGAAGGGGCGGGGTATGCGGCGTGCCGCTATACCTGATCACCGCTGCGAGGTGTAGGCTTGCACCCGCCCTGCAACCCTTGCCGCGGACTGCACCATGAAGCTTGCCGAGGAAACCATCCCCAGCGGTGAGGCACAGGTCATCGAGGACCTGGTGGCGCGGCTGCAGGCCAAGATCACGCGGGACAACGCGGGCGGGCCGATGCGGCGGGATGCGCATCCGAAGATGCATGGGCTGGTGAAAGCCGAGTTCATCGTCGAGCCCGGCCTGCCGCCGGAGCTGCGGGTGGGCGTGTTCGCCGAGCCGCGCAGCTATCCCGCGTGGATACGCTTTTCCAACCAGGACGGCAGCCTGAACCCGGACAAGGGGCGCGACATCCGTGGCATGGCCATCAAGCTGATGGGCGTGCCGGGCGACAAGCTGCTGGACGAGGAACGGGATGCGCCCACGCAGGACTTCATCCTGATCAGCACGCCTGTTTTCGTGACGCGCGATGCAGCCGAGTTCGATGCGCTGCTGGCCAGCCTGACCGGCAGCGGCTGGGCCAAGCTGGTCTTTTTCCTGACGCATTGGCGGGTCACCTGGAACCTGCTGCGTTCGATGGTGCGCTTTGCCAATCCGCTGCAGATCCGCTACTTCAGCACCACGCCCTACCTGTTCGGCAACACGGCGGTGAAGTATTCGGCCATGCCGCATGTGAGCGTGCCGGACCGCATCCCGGACCGGCCGGATGACGACTACCTGCGCCTGGCGATGCGCCAGCAACTCACGGTCGGCGAGGCGCGCTTCGATTTCGCGGTGCAGCTGCAGGTAGACGCGCAGGCCATGCCGATCGAGGACCCGGGCCATGAGTGGTCGCAGGCCCTGTCACCGTTTCGCAAGGTGGCCAGCATCGTGATTCCAGCGCAGGCATTCGACACCGAGGCGCAGCGCGAGCTGGGCGAGAACCTGTCGTTCACACCCTGGCACGCCTTGCCAGCGCACCGGCCGCTGGGCGGCGTGAACCGGGCGCGCAGGGTCGTCTATGCGGCCATCTCGAAGTACCGCCACGCCTGCAACCAGCAGCCGCGGCGCGAGCCGCAGGGCTGGGACGGCTGAGCGCCCGCCGTGATCAGGTCGGGTCGATGACGCCGGCCGCGATCATGCGCAGCGCCGTGAGGCTGGGCACGAAGAAGTAGTCGCCGCCGCGGGTCTCGACGAAGCGCGGGATGCGGGGCAGGAAGTGCGGGGCGTCGTGGCCGGCGGGGTCGGTCTGCAGCACGGCCTTGCTGGGCTGGGTCGGGTCTTCGCTGTGGTTGCCCAGCAGGATGTCCTTGTCGTTGCCGGCCTTGAAGTCGTTGCCATAGTTCATCCATTGCTGCTGGACGAATTCGAACTGGCGGTTGATGTCGGCATTCACCAGCATGATGACGATGCCGTGGTTGCCGTCGTCGCGGCTGCGGTCCTTCACCTGGCCATAGGGCAGGCCGCGCCGCAGCATGCGGCGGCGGTTGGACAGCGCGCCCGGGGTGTCGAAGGCGTCCACACTTTGCTTCAACGAACCCGGCAGGTCGCCCGGCTCGTGGATCATCTGCAGCGAGCCACGCGGGTTGCAGCGGCGGATGTGGGCGCTGAACGGGCACTTGGCGCCGCTCATGTCCTGGTTGTAGTCGAAGTCGCTCAGCAGGTCGTCGACCTTGGCCATGTCGCCGGCTTTCAGAGCCGCGTAGAACTCGGCGTCAAAGCGCTGCTTGGACGCGGCGTCGGGTGCGCGGGCCAGTGGTGCGCCGTTGTCTCGCCAGCGGCCGGCGAACTTGGCGGCCAGCAGCTCCTTGCCGCCGGGATAGGCGCGGCCCTGCTGTTCGAGGTAGGCCTCGAAGGTGCCCACGTTCTGGTGCAGCTTGCGGTAGATCAAGTAACTGCCATTGCGCGCCAGCAGCCCCGGCTTCGGGCCGGGTGGGTATTCGTGCGCCTCGTCCGGATGGCCGAGCAGGAACTCGCCGGTGGCCAGCGGCGCCCAGGTGCTGCCGGGCATCGGTTTGCCGCGGCCCTTGGTGCTTTGCGCGGACGGCGGCATGCCTTCGAACACCGGGTCGCTGATGCCGTCGGTGTAGCCGAAGTGTTCCTTGGCGACCACTTGCCCGTTCTCCACCAGCGCGTGGGCATCCTGGTAGTCCAGCAACTCGCCATCGTCGCCCACGTTGCCGCCGAGGATCTGCGCGCCGTCGCCGTAGGTCTCGACGATGGACTGCAGCTTTGCGTAGCCCTTTGCCAGTGCTTCGGGGCTGACGGCGTTCAGCGAGGCGAACACATGCACGTCCTGCGTGTCGCGGTGCTTGCGCCAGATCGGGTCCCAGTGCTGCGGCGCGCTGCTGCCGGTGTCGCCGAGGATGTCGCGGCGCTCGCGCATGCCGGCGGCGAACTCGGGCGAAAAGCTCATCAGCGAGGCGGTGGGCAGGCCGAGCTGGGCCAGGCCGGGGTAGGTGAAGGCGAGGTTCAGGGTCCAGTCCGGGCGCGGCATCTGGCCGGGACCGGGGCCCCAGTCCAGCGAGCCGGTGACGTAGCGGGTCAGGTCGCCCACCAGCGCCCGGCCGGCGGCCGGTTGGTGAACGGCCAGGAACACGTAGCGGGCGAGCGGGTAGCCGAAGCGGCCATAGGCCCGCACCAGGTTGCCCTGGATGTCCAACAGGTCCAACTGCTTGGTCATGGGTTGCTCCGGGGATCAGCGGCGATCAAAGGCATTCAAAGGCGGTAGCGGCCGGGCGACCAGGTCGGCCCGGCGATGTTGGGCGGGTCCACGCGCTGCATGAACTCGGCCATGCGCCGGCGCAGCGTGGCCGGGTCCAGGCCCTGGCTGTCGACCGCGAAGCGGGTGAACTCCTGCTTCAGGTAGAGCGCCTTGAGCTGCTCGGCCAGCGGGTCGTCGTTGCTGCCGTTGAAGAACAGCGCGGCCGGCAGTTGGCACTTGCGGATGTAGGCGGCAAAGCTCGAACCGTCGGTGACCTGCTCGAAGCCATGGCACCAGCCCCAGACTTCGCGGATGCGGCCTTCGATGGCGCCCCACATGCCGCGCAGGTAGGCATCGACATCGCCGTCCACCCCGCCATGCAGCTCCGACGAAAAGACCAGGTAGCGGCTCTTCAGGTGATCCTCGGCCGGCAGCACGCTCTTGCGCAAGGCGTTGGGCAGCACCGGCAGCAGGTCCGACAGCGTGTCCAGCACACCGGCACCGGGCAGGGATTGGTGGTAGACATCGTCGAGCACGAAGAAGCGGCACAGGTAGGTGTTGGGCACGCCTGTCATCGGGCTGTTGGGCTCGGTGTTCCAGCCTTGCAGGCGGTCCCGCACGACGTCGGCGTAGGCAATGCCGTCCGAGGTCCAGCCTTCGCGGATGGGGGACAGGGCCGTCAGGGCGTAGGCCCGGCCGCTCACGTTAGCTGGCATGGCTTGCCTCCTGGCCAGCGGTGGGTGCCGGCGGTTTGCCTTCCTTGGGCAGGCTGGCGTGCCAGCGTTCGCGGCGCTCGACCTGGTAGGCCGACATGCTGACGATGGGCGTGGGCGCCATGTCGCCCAGGTCATGCTGCAGCGAGCGCAGCAAGGCCTTGTAGCGTGTCATGAAAGCCTCGTCGCTGACGTCCGAACCTTGCTGGAAGGCCAGCAGTGCGTTACGCACTGCATGCGCGCTCTTCACGTCGTTGGAGGTCGCCAGCGGGTAGGCGTTGTAGTAGTGGATCGTCTCGATCTGGTTGAAGCGGATGTACTGGTGAAACGGCGTCAACGCGATGGAGCGCGGGTAGCGCAGGTTCCACTTCCAGAACATGTCCAGGCCAGCGGGAATAGCGAAGGAGAACGAGTCGACGTACTGGTCCCAGCTGCCATTGAAGTTGCTGAAGAACAGCATGTAGGCGTACTTCAGTTCCTCCCTGGGCTGCTGCGGCGACAGGTGCGGGAACTGCTTCGGACCGATGATCACCCAGCGGGCATAGTGGATCAGCGACAGCGTGATCAGCCCCTTGAGCGTGGACGGGATCTTCAGCGCGACCCAGAAGATCAGCTTGTTCAGCCACGCCGTGTACCAGCGGATCGGCGTGAGCACGTTCATCGCGTAGGCCTTGCCTGCCACGTTCGACATGGGTCCTCCCTCGGATTGCGGGAAAGAATGCCCCCTGAACCGCGGGACGGCGCTTGAGTTTCCTCAAGAGCGCGGCGATGGTACGGCCAAGGCCTTGCCGCCGATACCCCTGATTTCGCGTGGTTCGTGCCGCAAAGAGGCGACGCAGCGACCATCCGTCCTCAAGGCAGAGGGCGCGGCGCGTCGATCTCGTCAATGGGCCAGCCGATGCGCGCCCCGGCGACTTCAGCGCGGTTTGACGAACTTCAGCGTCATGCGGTCGGACTCGCCAATGGCCAGGAACTCGGCCTTGCCCACCTCGCCGCCTTGCAGCGTGGGCGGCAGCGACCAGACGCCGTTCGGGTGCTCGTGCATGTCCTTGGGGTTGGCATTGACTTCGCTGCTGCCGGCCGGTTCGAAGCCGGCGGCACGGGCGCGGGCCACGACGAAGTCCACCGGCACGTAGCCGGTGGCTATCACCTTGGCCAGCGGCGTGCCTGGCGTGGCGCGGTGTTCCTCCACGCCGAGCACGCCACCCGGCTTCAGCACCGCGTAGAAGGCGCGCAGCGTGTCGTCCAGGTTGCCGGCTTCTATCCAGTTGTGGATGTTGCGGAAGGTGAGCACCAGGTCGGCGCCGCCGGGCGGGGCGATGTCGGTGAAGCCCACGGCCGTGGGCATGCTGCCGACCTTGGCATGGCCGTAGACCGCCGGCTCGGCGGCCAGCTTGGCCTCGAAGCGGGCGCGACCCTTGCGCGCGCCCTCGCTGCCGCCGGTGGCGCTGTTGTGCGCCGCGTAATAGTG
>NZ_VIDT01000375.1 GCF_006519715.1 Ideonella azotifigens | reverse complement strand
GCCCGCCCCGCGGGCTGACTAGACTGGCGCTTTCGCCCACAACATCAGGAGACACCCCGTGATCACGCTCTGCGGCTTCGCACTTTCGAACTACTACAACAAGGTCAAGATGGTGCTGCTGGAAAAGCAGATCCCGTTCGTCGAGGAACGGGTCATGGGCGCCAAGGGGGAAGACGTGCTGAGCTGCTCGCCGCTGGGCAAGGTGCCGTTCATCCGCACCGCGCAGGGCAACCTCTGCGAGAGCCAGACCATCGTCGAATACCTCGAAGCCACCTACCCTCAGCCGGCCCTCGCGCCGGCCGATGCCTGGGGCCAGGCCAAGGTCCGCGAGCTGACGACCTTCATCGACCTGCACCTGGAACTGGTGGCGCGCGAGCTGTACCCGCAGGCGTTTTTCGGTGGCACCGTCAGCGAAGGCAACCAGGCACGGCTGCGCAAGCTGCTGGTGCGCAACATCGCAGCCTTCCAGCGCCTGGCGAAGTTCGCGCCTTACGTGGCCGGCGAACAGTTCACCACGGCGGACTGCGCCGCCTTTGTCTCGCTGCCCCTGGTGGCGCTGTCCACCAAGCTGGTGCTGGGCGAAGACCTGCTGGCTGCCGGCGGCGTCAACTGGAAAGCCTATGTGCAGCTGGTCGGCCAGCGGCCCAGCGCGCAGCGGGTCACGGCCGACCGCGTGGCCGAGCAGGAGTCGCAGCTGGCCGCACTGAAGGGCAGCAAGCCGGCCTGAGTTTTCCGAAGCGCTGCCAAAGCCGGGTACGCCCGGCTTTTTTTCGCCCCTACCGCCGGCAATACTTATCAGTAGACAAATTGAACTGATCAGTATCAAAATTGAACCAGTCAGTTTTATGCCGCCGGGTCCGCCTGGGCGGGTTCGCTGCACCGCGTCATTTGTTACAACTCCGGGGTGAAAAAAGATGGAACCAACCGAACACGGGCCTGTCAGACAGACGTGGGTTGGGTTTTGGCACTTCGGTGCCTACCCCGGTCTCAGGCTGGCAACACCTGGGGCTGTCTTCTTAAAGCCGCGCAGCCTGTCAGTTGATCTGGCTGTCACCCGGGAGGGCCTCTCCTCCTCCCTCCCTCCCTGTTGCGCTCCCGGGCGCTGCGCGGCTTCCTTCTTCTCCCCACCCGAGCCCCCCTGGCCCGCAAGCGCGGTGTCCCGGCTCCCGGCTCGACCACACACCCCGTCTTCCGCCTTGCGCCTTGTGTGCAGGAGTCGTTCGTGAGCGCCCGCATCGCCGTCGTCGGCGCCGGCGTCTCCGGTCTGTGTGCGGCCTGGCAGCTGCAACGTGAATTGCCCCAAAGCCGGGTCACGCTGTTTGAAGCCGAAGCCCGCTGCGGCGGCCACGCCCACACCGTGGACCTGGCGCTGAACGGCGTGCGCCACGGCGTGGACACCGGCTTCCTGGTCTACAACGAGCGCACCTACCCGGGCCTGATCGCGCTGTTCGAGGCGCTGCAGGTGCCAACCGCAGCGGCGGAGATGTCGTTTTCGGTCCAGTCCGCCGGGCTGGAATGGAGCGGCAGCTCGCTCAACACCGTGTTCGCCCAGCGCCGCAACCTGGTCTCTCCGGCGTTCTGGGGCATGCTTGCCGACCTGCTGCGCTTCAACCGCCTTTGCACCGCGCTGGCCCAATCCGGTGACGATGCGGCGCTGGCCATGCCGATTGCCGAATTCCTGGCGGTGCATCGCTTCGGTGAGCGCTTCCGGCTCGACTACCTGCTGCCGATGGTGGCCTGCATCTGGTCCTGCCCGGTCGAGCAGATGCTGCAGTTCCCGGTCGGCACGCTGATCCGCTTCTGCCACAACCACGGCCTGCTGCAGGTGCAGGACCGGCCGCAGTGGTACACGGTGCGCGGCGGCTCCCGGGTCTATGTGGACAAGCTGCGCGCGCAGCTGGCCGATGTGCGCACCGGCCACACGGTGCAGGCGGTGCGCCGGCTGCCCCCCGGCTCCGGCCTGGGCGGCGTGATGCTGGATGGCCTGCGCGCAGACGGCACGGCCCACAGCGAGCGCTTCGACGAAGTCGTGCTGGCCTGCCACAGCGACCAGGCGCTGGCGCTGCTGCCAGACGCCAACGGCGACGAACGCCAGTTGCTGGGCGCCATCCGCTACCACGCCAACCGCGCAGTGCTGCACACCGACGCCTCGCTGCTGCCGCGCCGCAAGCTCGCCTGGGCCGCCTGGAACTACGAACGTGCCGCGGGGCAGGACCAGGAACGCAGCCACGTCTGCCTGCACTACCTGCTGAACCGGCTTCAGCCGCTGCCCTGGCAAGCGCCGGTGATCGTTTCGCTGAACCCGGTGCGCGAGCCGCACCCGGCCACCGTGCATAGCGAGTTCGACCATGCACACCCGGTGTTCGACCAGGCCGCGGTGGCGGCCCAGCAGGCCTTGCCGCGCATCCAGGGCGCCAGCCACGTCTGGTTCTGCGGTGCCTGGACACGCTACGGCTTCCATGAAGACGGCCTGCAGTCCGGCCTGGCCGTGGCCCGCGCGCTGGCAGCCACGCAGGGCGCCCAGTCCTGGCCGCTGAGCGCCTGAAAGCCGCATGTCGACCGCCAAGCTTCCCGACTCACAAGCCCTGCTGGGCATTGGCGAGGTGCGGCACCAGCGGCTGCGGCCGGTCGCCCATGGTTTTGCCTACCCCAGCTTCTTCCTGCTGCTGCCGATGCGCACGCTGCGCCGCCAGCCCTGCACCGCCTTGCCCCGCAACCGCTTCGGCCTGATCGCCTTCCATGACCGCGACCATGGCGACGGCGGGGCCGACAGCCTGGCCTGGGTCGAGGGCTTGCTGGCGCGCGAAGGCCTGCTGGCCCAAGCGGACGGTGAGGTCTGGCTGCACTGCCTGCCGCGCGTGCTGGGCTATGCCTTCAAGCCAGTGAGCTTCTGGTACGCGCACAGTGCGGGCGGCGCGCTGGTGGCCGTGGTCGCAGAGGTTCACAACACCTTTGGCGAGCGACATTGCTACGTGCTGCACGGCGAGCCTTGTGAGCGCCCCCAGGGCCGGGCTGCGCCCAGCCCGCCCCCCGAGGGGGTCAAGGAAACTTGGGGCGGCCCTGCGTTTCCTTGCGACACCTTGCCCTGGGGCCGTGAGCTGCAGGCGCGCAAGCAGCTGCACGTCTCGCCGTTCTGCGAGGTCACCGGCGGCTACCGCTTCCGCTTCCTGCGCAACGACCTCGGCCCGCGACCGGCAGCCCAGCCGCGCACCGTCGTGCGCATCGAACACGACGACGCCGATGGCCTGCTGCTGCGAACCAGCGTGAGTGGCGCGCTGCAGCCGCTCACGCGCGCCGCGCTGCTGGCCGTCTTCTGCCGCATGCCGCTGTTGACGCTGGGCGTCACCGCACGCATCCACTGGCAAGCCTTGCTGCTGTGGCGCAAGCGCGTGCCGTTTTTCCGCAAACCCGAAGCGCCCGCGGCCGTTGCCTCGCGCGGCGCCCCCTGGCCTGACCCTGGTGCCCGCCCATGAATGTGTCCACTGCGCCCACCGCCTCGTCTGCCCAACATGCAAGCGCCACCAAGCGCGCACAAAAGGCCAGGCCGCCGTTTGCCGCACGCCAGGTGCTGCGGCTGCTGCAAGGCCTTGGCCACGGCAACCTGACGCTGCACACGCCCGACGGCGAGCAGCTGCACTTCGGCCCGCGCGACGCGCCCGGCGCGGTGCTGCGGCTGCACGACTGGCGCGTCTTTGCCGCGGTGCTGAAGTCTGGCGACGTGGGCTTTGGCGAGGCCTACATGGCCGGAGAGTGGAGCTCGCCCGACCTGCCGGCCCTGCTGCGCCTGTTGATGGCCAACCGCGAGCAGCTCGAACGCGCTGTCTACGGCAGCTGGTGGGGCAGCCTGCTGCACCGCGTGCGCCATGCGCTGAACCGCAATTCGCGCGAAGGCAGCCGCCGCAACATCGAGGCGCATTACGACCTGGGCAATGATTTCTACCGGCTCTGGCTGGACGAAACCATGAACTACTCCAGCGCCTGGTTTGACGGCGACCTGCAGCAGCCGCTGGACCAGGCGCAGCGCGCCAAGCTTGGCCGCGCGCTGGACGCCTGTGGGCTGCGGCCGGGCCAGCGCGTGCTGGAAATCGGCTGCGGCTGGGGGGCTGTGGCCGAGGCTGCTGCGCAGCGCGGTCTGGAACTGACCGGCGTGACGCTGTCCACCGAGCAGCTGGCTTTTGCGCAAGCGCGGCTGGCCCGCCAGGGGCTGGACGGCCTGGCCAAGCTGCGCCTGCAGGACTACCGCGACGTGCCGGAAAGCGGCTTCGACGCGGTGGTCTCGATCGAGATGTTCGAAGCCGTGGGCCAGGCCTACTGGCCACAGTTCTTCCGCGGTGTGCATGCCAAGCTCAAGGCCGGCGGCCGGGCCTGCGTCCAGTCCATCACGCTGCGTGACGAGCTGTTCGAGCGCTACGCCGGCGGCACCGATTTCATCCAGCAATACGTCTTCCCCGGCGGCATGCTGCCCAGCCCCACGGCCTTCCGCGAACAGGCGGCGCAGGCGGGGCTCAGGGTGGTCGACGAAATGGCTTTCGGCCCGGACTATGCCGAGACGCTGCGCCGCTGGCGCGCCGCCTTCCTGGCCCAGGAGGAAGCCGTGCGCCGCCAGGGCTACGACGACCGTTTCCTGCGCCTGTGGGACTTTTACCTTGCCTACTGCGAGGCGGCCTTCGAGAGCGGCAACACCGACGTCATGCAGTTCACGCTGCAGCGCGACTGAGGCCGACGGCCATGGTCCAACGCCTTCGCCGTCACCTGCTTGCCGCGCTGCTGACCTTGCCCCTGTGGGCACAGGCTGCCACGCCCGCCAGCCCCCCACCGGCAGAAGTGCGCGAGGCGCTGGGCGAAGCCGCGCGAGCCCAGGGCCTGGGCCGCATGCGGTTCTTGGGCATCGCCATCTACGAGATTGCCTTGTGGGCGGCAACACCGGTCAGCGCCAGCGACTGGACCGGCAAGCCGCTGGCACTGGAGATTCGCTATGCCCACGGGCTGGACGGCGCGAAGATCGCCGAGCGCTCTCTGGACGAGATGCAGCGCCAGGGCGGCTTCAGCGCTGCCCAGGGCACGGCCTGGCTGGCGCGCATGAAGGAACTCTTTCCCGACGTGAAGCCGGGCGACCGCATCACCGGCGTGCTCGAACCCAGCCAGGCGGCGCGCTTCTACGTCAACGGCCGCGCGGTCGGTGAGCTGCGCGACGCGGCATTTGCCAACCGCTTCTTCGGCATCTGGCTGTCGGAAGCGACTTCGGAGCCTACGCTGCGCCAGCAGTTGCTGGGCCGCGCGCCGTGATCACTACCGCAGCCGCCACCCCGCCGCTGTCCGGCTGGCGCGCCGGCCTGGCCTATGGCGGGTTGGGCCTGCCGCTGGCCTTCGTGGCCCTGCCGCTCTACGTGGTGCTGCCCGAGCACTACGCACGCAGTTTCGGCGTGCCGCTGGCAAGCCTGGGCGCAGTGCTGCTGCTGGCACGTGCCGGGGACGC
>NZ_VIDT01000374.1 GCF_006519715.1 Ideonella azotifigens | reverse complement strand
GCGCCCAGCAACCCGGTGGCCGCCAGCGCCGCGATCATGCGCCGTCGATTCATCTCGGCTCGGCCTTACTGGGCGTTGGTCACCATGTCCTGGCGCATCAGCGAGGTGATGCCGGCCCAGTTGCCGTTGGTGTAGTGGTTGTAGGCCTCGTTGTTGTCGCGGAAGCTCACCGAGTGGTAGCTCCACTTGGTGCTGCCGCCTTCGTTGGCCGTGGTGCCGAGGTTCAGGTCGTTGCAGAACCAGTCCGAGGGGTTGCACAGTGACTGCCCGCCTGTCCCCGAGACGCCGCCGCTGGAGTGGTAGGCAATGGCCTCGTCGTCCTGCCCCGGCAGCACCGCGGAATACAGTGTGCCGCTGGCGCCGGCGTACATGTAGAACCACTTGCTGCGGGTGCTGTTGTGGTCGTACATGGCCCGCGCGGTGGCAGTCTTCAGGTCCGACACCAGCGGCTCGCTGAGCGCCCAGTCACCGGCATTGGCCAGCTCGGAGCCACCGGCCGCGCCGCCGGCAATGTCGATCCATTTGATGTTCCAGCCGGTCTGGGTGCTGCTGCCCGCGTTGCTGCAGGTGCCGTCGGCCGCGGGCGTGGCGTTCTTCACGCTGCGGGTCGAACCGCCGTACATCGCCAGCGTGTAGCCCATCATCAGGTCGCCCGCGCTGTGGGCGGCCACGTAGCACCAGTTGCTGCCGGTGCAATAGCAGTCCAGCGCGTTGCGCACCAGGTAGTTCTGGTCCGAGATGTGGTTGTAGCCATCCCAGTTGACCGACTTCTTGTTGACGCCGGCAGCGGTGCTGGCCGGGCCCCAGTAGGTGAAGTCGGCATAGTTGCCGAGCTGGCCGCCGCCGGTGCGGCCGTTGACCCACAGCGCGTAGTTGGTGGCTCCCGCCAGATGGGCCACGCCCATCACCGCCAACAAGGCGGCGGCGCCCAGCGCCCAGCGTTTCGTGCGTCCATGTCCGGCCATGCTTCGAGCTCCTCGGTGTGATGGGAAGGCGGAAGAATCGGAGCGCACTATCGCCGCGGCCGGCGCCCCGCCGCGCTCGGACTTTCCCCCAGCCCTGCGCGGCATTCGGCAGCATGGACGGGGCTTGCGACACGGCCGTGACGTGGCGTGGCGATGGGGGACAACCCGCGGGCTGGCCATGAAAAACGGCCCCGAAGGGCCGTGCGGTGGGGAAAAACGGCCCCGAGTGGCCGTGTGGTGGGCTTTGCCGGCCGTCGCTTCAGGGCTGCGGCTTGAGCAGCGTCTGCTGCATGAACAGCACCATCGCGTAGAACTGGTAGTCGGCGTTTTCCTTGCGGCGGAAGCCGTGGCCTTCGTTCTCGGCGCGCAGGTACCAGACGGGCGTGCCGTTGGCGCGCACCTTGGCGACGATCTGCTCGGCCTCGGTGTAGGGCACGCGCGGGTCGTTCTTTCCCTGGATGACAAAGATCGGCTTGTGGATCTTCGCGGCATTCGTCAGCGGCGAGATCTGTTCCAGGTGGGCCTTCATCGCGGGGTCGCGCTCGTCGCCGTATTCCACCCGGCGCAGGTCGCGGCGGTAGCTCTCGGTGTTGTTCAGGAAGGTCACGAAGTGCGAGATGCCGACCACGTCGATGTTGCCGGCAATGCGGTCCGAGTAGTTCGTTGCCACCGCCAGGCTCATGTAGCCGCCATAGCTGCCGCCGGTGACCAGCACGCGGCTGGCGTCCAGGTCGGGCTGGGTGGCGATCCAGTCCAGCAGCGCGCCGATGTCCTTGACCGAGTCCTCGCGCTTGAAGCCATTGTCCAGCGCCAGGAAGGTCTTGCCGTAGCCGCTGGAGCCGCGCACGTTGGGGCGGATCAGCGTCACGCCCAGCTCATCGATGAAGTAGTTGGCCCGGCCGTTGAAGCCGAACTCGGACTGGCCTTCGGGGCCGCCGTGGATGTCGATCAGCACCGGCCGCTTGCCGGGGAAACGGGCGGCGGGCGCGCGCGTGATCAGGCCGGAAATTCCCAGCCCGTCGAAGCTCTTCCAGCGCACGATCTGCTGGCGCGCGAACTTGCTGGCATCCAGGCCCTCTGGCGCAAAGGCCTGGGTCCACTGCTGCACCTGGCCGCTGGCCGGGTTCAGGCTGTAGAGCTGGCCCGGGCCGGCCGAGTTGTTGACTGCAAAGGCCAGCTCGCGCGTGGCCGGATGGAAATGCAGCTGGGCGACCGTGCCTTCGGGCAGCTTGGGCTGCGGCACTTCGCTCACGGTGCGGCCGTCGAACAGGTGCAGCGTGCCCATGCCGTCTTCATTGGCCAGCACGGCCAGCAGCGTGCCGTCTTCGGTCTGGCTGCTGACGCTCACGTCCCAGTGGATGTGGCGGCTGGCACGCGTCACGGCGCCGCTGGCCAGGTCCAGCCGCATCAGCTCCTGGAACTCGCCGTCGCGGTCACTGGTGAAGATCAGGCCCTTGCCGTCGGGCTGGAAGGCGGCCGGCGTGTAGCTGGCCTTGGCGGCGGTGGCGCCGGCCGCAGGCAGCAACTGGCGGCGCTGGCCGGAGGCCATGTCCAGCAGCCAGATCTCCGACTCATTGGCGGAGATGTAGCGGGTCAGCGCGAGCTGCCTGTCGTCCGGCGAGACGGCGGTCGCCTCCCAGCCGCCGCCGGGCAGCTCGGCCAGCTTGCGTCGCTCCTCGGGCTTGAGCGGGTCGGTCAGCCAGATCGAGGTGTCCACGCTGGCGCGTTTGCCGCCTTCGGCGGTGCGGTCCAGCGGCACCGAGCTGGAGACCAGCCGTGCCGGCGGCTTGGAGGCGGCGCCCGGCGCGCGCTCTTCGCCATGCAGCCAGACGTTGATCGCATGCCGCTCGTTGGGCTCGCCAATCGGCGTGACCAGGCGGGTGTCCAGGTCCAGCCGGTAGAGCTGGTCGGCCTCGCTGCCGCCGCTGCTGCGCTGGAAGACGAGGTAGTGGCCGTCGCGCGGGTCGTAGCTGCCGCGCGTGACGGGCTCGTTGCCTTCGGTCAACGGCTCCAGGTCGGCCATCGGCCCGCTGAGGCGGAACAGCTGCGGCACACTGGCACCGGCCAGCCGGTGCGCCACCAGCATCTCGCGCTGGTTCGGGTGCCAGTCCACGAAGCTGGTGCCACGGAACTCGGTGTAGCGCTGCACGCTATTGACCAGCGCCATCGGCACCGGCGGGATGCCTTGCACCACGAGGTTGGCATTGGGCGCGAGCACGCCGGTGTTGCCGGCAGGGCCGGTTGGCGTTGCGCAGGCGGCCACCAGGGCTGCGGTGGCCAGCAAGCTGCAGGAGGTCAGGAGGCGCATGGGTGAGGCGGGCGTTGAGGCGGGTGGCGACTAGGACAAAAGGCCGGCGTGCAGATCGCACGCCGGCCGCGAATGACAAGCGATGGGCTACTTTACCGTTGACCGCCGCGCTGCCGCCGCAGCGCGAGGCTGCCGGCAGGGTGGCCCACCGCTGGCCAAGCGTCGAAGTACCTCAGTCCTGGCCCGTTGCGTCTGCCTTGCGGATCACGAAGCCGCGGTTCTTGCCGGTGCTGGCGTCATAGCCGAAGCCCACGACCTGGCTGTACTTGATGGACCAGGGCGAGGTGCTGCCCAGCGTGCCGGCGCTGAACTCGCTCACTGCGCCCGTGGCGGCCGTGTAGTAGCAACCCCAGTTGTTGAAGCTCGCATCGGAGCAGGTGCCCACGCTGTCGCCCTTCTTGCTCAGGCCGTAGATGGTGGCGGCGTGGTTGATCGAGTTCTTCGCGTCGACGATGGTGAAGCTGCCGTCGGCCTTCTGCACGAAGCTGTGGTTGGCGTAGGTGCCGGCCTCGGTGTACATGCCGGCAAAGTCACCCTTGTCGTTGATGCTGCGGATGTAGGTGTAGATGGCGCCAGGGGCGGAGTAGAGGGTGTACGTGCCGTTCTTCAGCGTGAAGCCAGAGACGGTGAAGTAGGTCGGCTTGGTGGGGTCGGGGTAGAAATAGGTATAGCCGGCGATCACGCCGTGGTTGTTGATGCTTTCGGCAAAGGTCGCCCGTGCGGCCGGCACGCGCACCGGCTTGAACTTGTCCTTGGCGATGTTGTAGTACCAGCCCTGGGCCCAGCCATCGATGGTGGATTGGCCGACCACCACGCCCTTGTCGTTGATGCTGCGCGGGAAGGTGGCCGTCGGCGCGTCGGGGTCCTTCAGGTCGGTGTAGCTGCCGTCGGCGGAGCGCACGAAGCCATAGGCCTTGTAGCTGGCGTCGAAATAGAAACCTACCACCATGCCGGCCTTGTTGACATCGAAGGCATGGGTGTCGAAGGCAGAGTTGTCGTGGGCCGAGAAAATCAGCGGCTCGCTGGGTTTGGCGGCCAGCGCGGCATGCGGCGTGGCCAGCGAAAAGCTCAGCGCCGAGAGCGCGGCGAGATTGGCGATGGCGGAAAATCGAACTGCGGACATGGGGTTTCCTGTTTCAATTTGGGGAGATGACCAACGGGCCGGACCAGGCGGTCGTCGTGAGGTCTCGGTGTGATGAATTGTTGGTGTCCGGGCACCAAAGCGGTGCCCACGAACTGCCCACGGCGGGTCAACCAATGGCGCACGAGCTGGCCTGCGGTGCCGTTGCCGGCGCTCGGTCTCCCTAGTCTTTGGGGGGAGGCAGTGCGGCCAGCTCTTTCGAGATGTGCTGCACCAGCGGGCTTTGCGATCCGAAGCGGCGCTGGTAGATGGCGATGATTTGCACATAGGCGGCGCGGGCCGATGCCAATTCGCCCATGCGCGCCTCGGCCTGGGCCAGCATGTAGCGCGCGCTGAGGGTATCGAACTGGTCCGCGCCAAACTGCCGCTCGAAATCCTGGGCCACTTCGTGCAATATGGCTTTGCCCTCGACCAATTGGCCCAGCGTGACCAATGACTGTCCGTAGACGGCCCTGGCCAAACCCCTTTGCCGCGGGGTGGCCGAAGGATTCTTCTCGGCCAGCTCGGCCATTTGCCTGAATTGCGCGGCGGCTGCGGTGGGTTGGTTTTGCGAATTCGCGACATTGCCCAGCAGCTGGTGGCATTTGCAGCGCGTGGCCAGGCTGAGCGCACTGGCTGGCGAGGCCAGCGCGGCGCGGGCCTGCTCGGCCAGCGGTTGCGCAGCCGCCAAGTCGCCCCGCATCAGCAGCGCGCCGCCCAGGTCGCAGCGGGCATTGAGCACCGCGTCGGAGCCATCGCCATGGGTTTGCTGGCCGATCTCCAGCGCGCGCTGGAAATGCGGCACGGCGTCGTCGAGTTCCAGCAGCGCGAGGAAGTTGTTGCCAATGGCCTGGTGCATCGCGGCTGCGGTGGCCGGGGCGCCCTTGAGTTCCACGTCCAGCCGCTGGCCAGCGCGGCGCATTGCATCGCGCAGCGTGATGTCGTGGTCGCCGCCCAGCGCGGGGTTGGCGGCCTGCAGGAAGCCGACTGCGATGAAGTCGGTGACGGACTGGGCCTTCAGGTGCTGGGCGACGGCTTCATCGCGCTGCAACCCGGCTTCCCTCGCAAAGAACAGGCTGGCTGCGGT
>NZ_VIDT01000373.1 GCF_006519715.1 Ideonella azotifigens | reverse complement strand
GCTCGGGATGCCGGGCGGGTGCCTCGCCTTGCAGGTCCGTCTGGAAGGCCACACCGCGGGCGGCGAGCGCCTGCACGGCAGCCGGCACATCCGGCGCGCCCAGGCCCAGCCGCGCGAAGCGCTCGCTGGACTCGATGACAAACACCTCGGGCTCGATCAACTGCAGGTAGAACGAGCGGCAAGGGCTTTGCAGGATGTGGCCCTTGGGCAGGATGCCGAAGCGCTGCTCGTCGGGCAGCTCGGTGAAGCTGAACAGCTCGCAGTAGAACTCGACCCAGTCGTTCATGCGGTCGTTGCCGATGTACTGCACCAGGCCAAACCAGTGCAGGCCCTGCAGCGCCGGTGGCTTCGGGTTCACGCCGGGAATCGGCACGAAGTCCACGTCGTAGATCGAGAACTCGCGGTAGCGGTCGACGAAGTAGATGCGGCTGCTGCCCACGCCGTGGATGGCCGGGATGTTCAGCTCCATCACCTCGACCTGCGCCGGCACGCCCCAGGCGCCACGCGCCAACACCTGGCGGTAGGCCTCGGATGCATCGCGCACGCGCAGCGCGATGGCGGCGATCTCGGGCTGCTCGCCCAGGTGGGGGCCGCCGGCCACCGAGCCGGTGTGGGCATTGATCACCACGTTCATGTTGCCCTGGCGGTAGAGCAGCACCTCGCGCGAGCGGTGGCGAGCCACCGGCTGGAAACCCATGTCCTCCAGCACCTGGCCCAGGGCCTGCGGCCGCCGGGTGGTGTATTCGATGAACTCGATGCCGTCCAGCCCCAGCGGGTTGGATTCGATCACCGGTTCGCGCTGGAGCGCGGCAGGCAGGGTCTGGGTAAGCGTCATGGCAGCAGTGGGTAAGGCGTCAAGAGGCCAGGGTGTGCGACTGGTGCGGCGTGTGCAGCGCGTCACCGGCAGCAGGCGTGGCGCCAGGCCGGCCCAGGTCGTGCATCTGGATGCGGTAGGTTTCGCGGGCCGACCAGCAGGCGGTTGCGGCAATCGCGCAGATGCCCAACGTGAGCGAGCCGACGATCAGCGGAATGTTCTGCGTGCCGGGAGGCGCAACGGTGGCAAACAGCGCCGGCAGCATCGCGGTGATGGCCGTGCCCACGTTCTGCGAAAGCGCCATGGCGGTGACCCGCGTGCGGGTGGGGAACAGCTCGGGGAAGAAGCTGGGGAAGACCGCGTTGTAGCCCTGGTAGACCACGCCCCACATCAGCAGCGACATCAGCACCGCGAGCGGCACGTTGGCAATGCTGATCGCATACAGGTAGGCGAAGGACAGCAGGCCGGCCAGCAGCGCGCCGACGATGATCGGCGGCCGGCGGCCGATGCGGTCGGAGAGCTTGCCAATGAAGGGGATCACGATCACGGCCAGGATGTTGCCGGCCACCGGGATCCACAGGTAGACCTCCTTGTCGAAGCCGATGCCGTAGGCCTTCTGCACCGCATAGGCGCCGCCGAAGATGGTCGCCACGACCGGGATCACGTTCATCAGCGCCATGCAGACGACACGGAACATGTCGGCCTTGTTGCTGGCAAAGGACTGGGTGATGGGCGCGCGCAGCTTCTCGCCCTTCTTCGCCACCTCGGCAAACGCGGGCGTCTCGTCGACCTCCTTGCGAATGAAGTAGCCCGCGATGATGACGACAAAGCTGAGCAGGAACGGAATGCGCCAGCCCCAGGTGTTGAAGTCCTCGCTGGGCAGGAAGTGCGCCAGCGGCAGGAAGACGGCGGCTGCCAGGATCTGGCCGGCCTGCACGCCTTGCAGCGTGAAGCTGGCGTAGTAGCCGCGTTGGCCGTAAGGCGCGTGTTCCAGGATCATCGAGCTGGAGCCCGAAATTTCGCCGGCCACCGCAAAGCCCTGGATCAGCCGCATCACCACCAGCAGCACCGGCGCCCACAGGCCGGCCTGTGCGTAGGTCGGCAGCAGGCCGACGGCCATGGTCGAGAAGCCCATCAGGAACATGCACAGCACCAGCACGTTCTTGCGGCCGTGCGTGTCGCCGTAGTGGCCCAGCACCATCGCGCCGATCGGCCGCGCCACGTAGCCCACGCCGTAGGTGGCCAGCGAGGTGACGATGGCAATCGTCGGGTTGCCTGCGGGGAAGAAGATCTGCGGAAAGATCAGCGCCGCGGCGGTCGCGTAGATGAAGAAGTCGTAGTACTCCAGCACCGAGCCGATCCAGCCGCTGGCTGTGGCTTTGCGGGTCTGGCTGGCGGCGTGGGAATCTGCGAAGGGCTTCGCGCTTGACCTGCTCATGGTGTCTCCTGTTGTGATGGCGGGAGACAAGAGGCCTGAATCGCACCCCACAAGGCTGTCGCCTGCCACGAGACGGGATTCCAGCACCGGCACCCCGAAGACACCAGCGATTTGCGCGATGATCGCGCACCCTGCGCGCTTTGCGGACCAAAAAGGGGTTTTCACTGAGCGCAGAGACGCGCCAGGCCCTGCTTCAGATCAAGGGCGCCAGCCCCAGCGCCGCCTCGCGCAGCAAGGGCAGCAGCCGCACGGCCAGGTCCTCGGTGGTGTGGGTGACCGCCTGCACGGTGCAGCTCATCGCGGCCTTGCACTCGCCCTTGCGGTTGAGCAGCGGCACCGCAATGCCCACCAGGTTCATGTCCAGCTGGCGCTCGGTGATCCAGTAGCCCAGCGCACGTGCGGTGCGGCAGTTCTCCAGGAAGCGCTGCGGGTCGGTCACCGTCTGGCCGGTGTAGCTGCTGAACTCGTGCACCGCGGCCCAGGCCTTCAGCGCCTCGTCGCTCCAGGTCGACAGCATGGCCGTGCCCGGCGTGACCACATGGGCCGGCGCCCTTGCGCCCACGTGATGGCCAATCGACACCAGGCGCGGCGAATTGCTGCGCGCCACGTAGATCACCTCGTGCCCGTCCAGCACGCTGACGTTCACCGTCTCGCCGCACTGCATGGACACGCGCTGGATGAAGGGCTGCACCAGGCGCGGCAGGCGCGAGGCATTGAGGTAGCTCTGTCCCAGCCGCAGCACGCGTGGCGTGAGCCAGAAGTATTTGCCGTCGGTCGCCATGAAACCGAAGTGCACCAGCGACAGCAGGTAGCGCCGCGCGGCCGTGCGGGTGATGCCTGCGCGCACGCCCATCTCGCTGGCGGTCATGCGCACATGGTCGTCGTCGAAGGCCTCGATGACGCGCAAGCCCTTGCCCAGGCCATCGATCACGTCCTTGCGATCGATCTCGAACGGCGGGGTGTCATCCATGGCAGTGAAGAGGAAAGATACGGGAAAACCCGCGTTAGGCACGATCAGCGCCCGGAGCGCGCGATTATCGCGCGCATCGCTTGTCGCCTGCGCCGCGCCTGCCTATCGTCATGCCCATTCAGTGCCCCGCCGTCCCGGCGCGGGCCTGCTCCCAACATGGCCACTGCAATGATCACTGGCAAGACCACCCTGGTCGCCCACCTGGGCTACCCGACCGCGGGCTTCAAGGCCCCGATGATCTACAACCCCTGGTTCGAACGCCGTGGCATTGACGCAGTCGTCGTGCCCATGGGCTTCAAGCCCGAGGACTACGCCGCCGGCCTGAACGGCCTGCGGCGCCTGACCAACCTGCGCGGTGCGCTGGTCACCATGCCGCACAAGGTCGCCACGCTGGCGCTGATGGACGAGGTCACGCCCACCTCGGGCGTGGGCGGCCAGGCCGAGCCGCCGGCCGAGGTCTATGTGGTGGACGCATTGCTGCACGACGACGTGTGGCCGGATGCCAAGCCGGAGCTGCGCATCTACGACACGGTGGTGCGCGGCATCACCCACCCGGACAACCCCATGCGCCAGGGCGACCGGCTGGACATGCTGGAGAGCGTGCAGTTCCTCGGCCGCGGCCCGCATGCCTTGCGCATGGCCGAGTTCGCGCGCTACCCGGAGCTGGTCGCCACCGTCTGCGAACAGGCCGGCTGGGACGCCTCGCGCCTGCGGGTGTTCCGCTGCCGGGTGCGCTACCCGATCTACGGCTCGCAGATCGGGCTGGCCTTCCCGCTGACGGACTGAAATCGGGGGCGCTCCCCCGGTTCACGCGCCGCGCCTTCAGGCGCTCTGCACCATCGTCAGGTCAATGCCGCGCGTCTCGCGGGTCAGCGCCAGCGCGGCCAACGTCATCGCGCCATTGGCCACCAGGTACAGGCCCACGCCCCAAAGGCCGTAGGTCTGGTTCAGGCTCACGGCCACCAGCGTGGGTACCGAGGCGCCGACGATGGCGCCGAAGTTGTAGGCCAGCGAGGCGCCGGAGTAGCGCACCTCGGTCGGAAACAGCTCGGGCAGCAGCGCGGCCATCGGCCCGAAGGTGAAGCCCATCAGGCCCAGGCCGACGATGATGAACAGCAGCACGGTGCCGGCCGTCGCGCCGCCCAGGAAGCCGGGCATCACCAGGCCGAAGGCCATGATGGCCAGCGTCACGCCCATCAGCCAACTGCGCCGGCCGATGCGGTCGGCCAGCACACCGCCAATGCTGGTGCACACGCCGAACACGATGGCGCCGATCAACAGGATGCCGGTGAAGGTATTGGCCGGAATGCCCAGCCCGGTGGCGTGGCCTGCCGGCGAGGTGCCCACCGGGCTCTTCGAGTAGATCTGCACGAAGGCCGTCATCAGGTAGAACAGCACGTAGGTCGTCGTCATGATCAGCGTGCCCTGCAGCACCTGCAGGCCGTGCTTGCGCAGCACCGCGGTGACCGGGGCATTCAGCTTCTTGCCGGCCTTCTCGGCCTCGCGGAAGACCTGGCTTTCATGCAGCGTGAGCCGCACGTACAGGCCCACGCCCACCAGCACGATGGACAGCAGGAACGGGATGCGCCAACCCCAGGCGACCATGGCCTCGGCGCCAAGGAAATGGCTGACCAGGAAGAACACGCCATTGGCCGCGAACAGCCCGATGGGCGCGCCGAGTTGCGGGAAGCTGCCGAACAGGCCGCGCTTGCCCGCCGGTGCGTTTTCGGTCGCGACCAGTGCCGCGCCGCCCCATTCACCGCCCAGGCCGATGCCCTGGCCAATGCGGAACACGCACAGCAGGATGGGCGCCCACAGGCCGATGCTGTCGTAGCTCGGCAGCAGGCCGATGGCCACGGTGGACAGGCCCATGGTCAGCAGCGAAGCCACGAGGGTGCGCTTGCGGCCGATCTTGTCGCCGAAGTGGCCGAACAGTGCCGAGCCGACCGGCCGTGCCACGAAGGCCAGCGCCATCGTGGAGAGCGACAGCAGCAGCGCTGCCGAGGGGTCTGCCTTCGGGAAGAACTGGCTGTTGAAGACCAGCACCGCCGCGGTGGCGTAGATGTAGTAGTCGTAGAACTCGATTGCGGTGCCGATCAGCGAGGCCATCGCGACCTGGCGGGGCGAGTTGCGCAGCGCGGCGGCCGGCCGCGTGGGTGCAGAGGAAGACATGAAGACCTTTCGCGGTGCAAAGGCTGCGGTTGGCCAGGCACCGGGGGGACAAGAAATGGGACGGGCAACGCCACGCGAACACATCCGGCCGCGC
>NZ_VIDT01000372.1 GCF_006519715.1 Ideonella azotifigens | reverse complement strand
CGCCCACCAGGCCAGGCCGCACAGCAGCAGCACCAACAGGCCAAGCGCCACCGGCGACACGCCCTTCAGCCCATTCAACCGCCCCCACTCCCAGCCCCCCAGGCCGATCAGCACCAAACTGAGCAACGCGAACGGCAGGGGGTTGACGACCAACAAGGCTGGCAGCAGCAGTGCGAGCAGCACCAGTGCGGTGATCACACGCTGAAGCAGCATCTGGGTCTCAGGCCGAAGCCTCTTGAGTGGAAGGTGACGGCTTGACGCCACCGAAGCGACGGTCGCGCGAAGCGAAGACGGCAATCGCCTTGTCGAGTTCGGCCTCGTCGAAATCCGGCCACAGGCAATCGGTGAAATGCAGCTCGGCATAGGCCAGCTGCCACAACAGGAAATTGCTGATGCGCACCTCACCGCCGGTGCGGATGAACAGGTCCGGATCCGGCGCATAGCCCAGCGCCATGTACTTGCTCAAAGCTTCTTCGCTGAGCGCCTCGGGCGCCAGGCCATCGGCGATGGCCCGCTTGCAGGCCTGCACGATGTCCCAGCGGCCACCGTAGTTGAAGGCCACGGTCAGCTCCAGCCCGGTGTTGCCCGCGGTCGTGGTCTCGGCGTGATGCCACGCCTGGCAGACCCGCTCGGAGACCTTGCTGCGGTCACCGGCCACATGGATGCGAACACCCTTGTCGGCCAGCCTGGCCAGGTACTTCGAAACACCCACCAGCACCAGGTTCATCAGGCCGGACACTTCCTCGTCTGGCCGCTTCCAGTTCTCGGAAGAAAAGGCGTAGACCGTCAGGTATTGGATGCCGCGGCGGTGGCAGTCGTCAATGACGCGCACCAGCGCTTCCATGCCGAACTTGTGGCCGAAGATGCGCGGCATGAAGCGCTTCTTGGCCCAGCGCCCGTTGCCATCCATCACGATCGCAACGTGGCGCGGCAGCGCGGAGTCAGGCTTGGCCGCAGCGCCGCCGCGGAGGAAATTGGACAGGTCGACCATGTACCTTTGTCGACCTCAGACCGCCAGGATGTCGGCTTCCTTGCCCTGCACCAGTTTGTCGATCTCGCCAATGGTGCGATCGGTCAGCTTCTGCACTTCGTCCTGCGAGCGACGCTCCTCGTCCTCGGTCGCCAGCTTGTCCTTCAGCAGCTTCTTCAGCTGCTCATTGGCATCGCGGCGCAGGTTGCGCACGGCCACCTTCGCGTCCTCGCCCGTGTTGCGCACGACCTTGGTCAGGTCGCGGCGGCGCTCCTCAGTCAGCGCCGGCATCGGCACGCGGATCAGGTCGCCCTGCGAGGCCGGGTTCAAGCCCAGGTCCGACTCGCGGATGGCCTTCTCGATCTTCGCGCCCATGCCTTTTTCCCAGGGCTGCACGCTGATCGTGCGTGCGTCCAGCAGGCTCACATTGGCCACCTGGCTGATGGGCACCATCGAGCCGTAATAGTCCACGCTGACCTGGTCCAGGATGCCCGGATGGGCCCGGCCAGTGCGGATCTTCTGCAACTCGCCCTTGAATGATTCGATGGACTTGGCCATCTTCGTCTCGGCGGTCTTCTTGATGTCGGCAATCGTCATGATGTTGGCACTCCTGTCGAGAGGTCAGACGTGCACCAGGGTGCCCTCGTCCTCGCCCATGACCACACGCTTGAGCGCGCCGGGCTTGAAGATGGAAAACACCTTGATGGGCAGTTTCTGGTCGCGGCACAGCGCAAAGGCGGTCGCGTCCAGCACCTGCAAATTCTTGGAAATGGCTTCGTCGAAGCTGATGTTGGTGTAGCGCGTGGCCGTCGGGTCCTTCTTGGGATCCGCGGTGTACACGCCGTCCACCTTGGTGGCCTTCAGCACGATCTGCGCGCCGATCTCGGCGCCGCGCAGCGCTGCAGCCGTGTCGGTCGTGAAGAAGGGATTACCGGTGCCGGCAGCGAACACCACCACCTTGCCTTCTTCGAGATACTGCAGCGCCTTCGGGCGCACATAGGGCTCGACCACCTGGTCGATCGCGATGGCCGACATCACACGGGCCGTCATGCCTTCCTGGCGCATCGTGTCGGCCAGGGCCAGGGCGTTCATCACCGTGGCCAGCATGCCCATGTAGTCGGCCGTCGCGCGGTCCATGCCGACCGAGCCGCCAGCCACGCCACGGAAGATGTTGCCGCCGCCGATCACCACCGCGACTTCACAGCCCAGTTCGGTGACCTCCTGCACTTCCTGCACCATGCGCACGATGGTCGCGCGGTTGATGCCGTACGAGTCGTCGCCCATCAGGGCTTCGCCGGACAGTTTGAGCAGGATGCGCTTGTAGGCTGGCATTGTTTTCTTCCCTGTGGAGCGTGGATCTTGTGAATCGGCTGAAAGTGTACGCGGCAGCCTCTCGATCAGAGTTGCTGCCACGTACAGAGGGCTGACTCAGCCGCCCTTGGCGGCCGCGACTTGCGCGGCCACTTCGGCTGCGAAGTCGTCGACCTTCTTCTCGATGCCTTCGCCGACCACGTAGAGCGTGAAGCCCTTCACCGTGGTGCCGGCAGCCTTCAGCATCTGCTCGACGGTCTGCTTGCCATCAGCGGCCTTCACGAAGACCTGGTTGAACAGCGAGACTTCCTTCAGGTACTTCTGCACGCCGCCTTCGATGCGCTTGGCCACGATTTCGTCGGACTGCACCGGCTTGCCTTCCGCGGTTGCCTTGGCGGCGTCTTCGGCGGCCTTGGCGGTCGCGACCGAGCGCTCACGGGCGATCAGCTCAGCTGGCACGTCGCCGGAGGTCAATGCCACCGGCTTCATGGCGGCCACGTGCATGGCCACGTCCTTGGCGGCGACGGCATCGCCATCAAACTCCACCACGACACCGATGCGGGTGCCGTGCAGGTAGCCGGCCAGTGCGCCGCCGTTCGACCAGCGCTGGAAGCGGCGGAAAGACATGTTCTCGCCGATCTTGCCGATCAGGCCCTTGCGCACGTCTTCCAGCGTCGGGCCAAAGCCGTCCTGCTCGTAAGGCAGTGCGCCCAGCGCGGCCACGTCAGCCGGGCCGTGTTTGGCGATCAGTTCGGCCGCGGCCTTGGTCAGGGCCAGGAAGCTGTCGTTCTTGGTGACGAAGTCGGTTTCGCAGTTCACTTCCAGCAGCGCGCCGGTCGTGCCTTCGATGAAGCTCGACACCACGCCTTCGGCGGTCACGCGCGAAGCGGCCTTGCCGGCCTTGGTGCCCAGCTTGACGCGCAGCAGCTCTTCAGCCTTGACCATGTCGCCTTCGGCTTCGGTCAGTGCCTTCTTGCACTCCATCATCGGGGCGTCGGTCTTGCCACGCAGTTCGGCAACCATGCTTGCGGTAATGGCCATTTTTCTCTCTCCGTTTCGGTGGCAGCCACCAGGGCTGCCGGGCGTTTCATCAGGTTTCGATCGGGGTGTGAAAAAGGGGCTGAAGCAGCCCCTTTCTCATTGGCGCTCAGGCGCCTCGATCAAGCTTCTTCGCTGACTTCGACGAACTCGTCACCATCGGCTGCAACAGCCTGGACCAGGTCGTGGCCGGCGTTGGCCTTGCCTTCCAGCACGGCATCGGCAACCGCCTTGGCATACAGCGCCACGGCCTTGGCCGAGTCGTCGTTGCCTGGGATCACGTAGTCCACGCCTTCGGGCGAGTGGTTGGTGTCGACGATGCCGATCACCGGAATGCCCAGCTTGATGGCTTCGGCGACGGCGATCTTGTGGAAGCCCACGTCGATCACGAACAGCGCGTCAGGCAGCGCACCCATGTCCTGGATGCCGCCGATGTCCTTTTCCAGCTTGGCCAGTTCGCGGTCGAACAGCAGGGCTTCCTTCTTGATCCGCATTTCGGAGCCGGAATCCTTGACGGACTGCATGTCCTTCAGCTTCTTCAGCGAACCCTTGACGGTCTTGAAGTTGGTCAGCATGCCGCCGAGCCAGCGCTGGTCGACAAAAGGCATGCCGGCGCGCTGGGCTTCCATCGCGACCACGTCGCGGGCCTGGCGCTTGGTGCCCACCATCAGGATGCTCCCGCGCTTGCTGGACAGCTGGCGGATGAACTTCAACGCTTCCTCGAACTTGGGCAGCGTCTTTTCCAGGTTGATGATGTGGATCTTGTTGCGATGGCCGTAGATGTACGGGGCCATCTTGGGGTTCCAGAAGCGGGTTTGGTGACCGAAGTGGACACCGGCTTCCAGCATTTCACGCATTGAGACAGACATGGAAAACTCCAAAGGTTGGGTCTTGAATCCCGGCAACCATCGCCACTGCCATCCCCTCCATCATCCTGGGAACTGGCAGCACGCGACACCTTGATAGGCCGGGTTCGCGAATTCGGCCCTGCGTCGCTAAGTCGCTACGTTGACCAGCCAGACCGCGCCGCGGGTGCTCACCACCTGCGCCACTGCCCAGCCAGCCGCAAGGCCGGCTCAGCCAATCAACACCACCTGCTCCGCACCGGCCCTTCGCGCTCAAAAAGCACAAAACGGCGGCATTCGGCAAACAGCTGTCGGCTAAACCCAAGGAGTATAGCAGGCTGGCAAGCCCGATCCGGGCCGCACATGTCAAGCCATGTGCCGGGGCCGGGTTGCACGGACCCCACGAACGCCGCCAAGCTGCGCCCGTCGCCGGCAGCAGCGGCAGCGCACAGGCACAATGCTGCCGCTTGACAGGTGGTTACCCGATGGCACGGCTGCACACTTTTGCCCCCTGCGCGCAAACCACGCTCGGCTCAGAGCCCTGTCGCGCCCACAAGCGCCGACCCGCTGCGCTTGCGGTCACGCGCTGCTGACGGTGTCGCCGGCCTTCTCGCCTCATCCGATTTTCCCACCCTCTCGCCCTCCCCTCCTTGTTGTTCGTGCGCCCGGCGCCATCTGCCCTGTGATCACCTGCCTCGCCAACGCCCCAGGCCCCGCCTTTCCATTCAGGAGCTGCGCATGCATGTCGCAGTGATCGGCGCCGGCATCAGTGGCGTGAGCAGTGCATTGGCGCTCGCGCGGGCAGGCCACAGGGTCGAAGTCTTCGAACAGCACGGCAGCATCGCTGCGGGCGCCAGCTTTGCCGACGCAGGCCTGATGCTCCCGATCGCCCTGCAAGCCCTGGTCCGGCCGCGCCGTGGCTGGCGCAAGCTGACTGCGTGGCTGGGCGGACCGAAAGCCACCGTCACCGCATCGCAGCAGGCCCAGCGCGATACCCAGCGCCTGCTCGCGCTGGCCAGCGCCTCGTTGCTGCAGGAGCTGACGCCTGCGCTGCACCTGGACCACGCGCACAGCCAGGGCTGGACCCTGCTGCTGCGCACCGAGAAGGAACTGAAGGCGCTGGCACCAGACCTGTCGCAACTGGCCAGCGCCGGCATTGCCCATTCGCTGCTCGATGCCTCGCAGATCCGCCAGTTCGAACCCGCCTTGAATCCCGAGGCTCCACTGCATGCCGCGCTGCACCTGCCAGGCGCACCGGTGGTCAACACCCGCCAGCTGAGCCAGCAGCTGCGCATGGCCGCCCAGCGGGCGGGCGCCCGCTTTCACCTGG
>NZ_VIDT01000371.1 GCF_006519715.1 Ideonella azotifigens | reverse complement strand
GGCTGTTTGCCTCATCGCTCCCCTTGCCTGGTGACTGCCCATCTGCTGCTGGCCTGCTTGTACGGTATTGGCGGCGCATTTGCGCCATCCACCCCCTAATGCAGGCACCGTGCCAGCCCAGCGCGGCGGGGCACCAAACCGCTTTTCCCCGCTGGCGAGGCCAGCTGGCAGCCGCGCCGAACGGAAAACCGTCCGAGCCAGTCCGCAGCGCGAACGGATTCCCGTCCAGATAGCTTGAGCCGCCCAGCCCGGCCCACACGCAGGCCGCCAAATCTGCCCGTCCAGACTGGCGTTTGCGCAAGCCGAGGGTCCTGCCCAACGCACGGGCGCCCCGCGCTTGGCACTGGGCACCAGTCGCGAGCCACCATTGCCAGGTTGGACCGGCGCCGCTAGTATTACCGTGTAATACTTGGAGACGCAATGGCAGTCACGTCAGTCACCAGCAAAGGGCAGGTGACCATCCCGAAGGAACTGAGACAGCAGCTCGGCATTCGGCAGGGCAGCCGCATTGAGTTCTCGCTGGTCGGTGACCACGTCGAAATGCGGGTCCGGAGTTCGCCCTCCGGCGAGGCCGGCAGCGGGTTCGGCATGCTCAAGACCCGGCGCACGACCGTGCCGGCGGATCTCGATCCCGCCATGTTGATCAAGCGCGGACTCAAGCGATGATCGGCCTGGACACCAACGTCCTGGCCCGGTACTACATCGACGATGAGGCGGACGCCGAGGCGCAGCGCCAGCGCCTGGCAGCTCGGCGCCTCATCGAGTCCGGTCAGCCACTGATGGTGTGCAAGTCCGTGGTTCTCGAGCTTGAATGGGTCATGCGCGGTTACTACGGTTTCGACCACGCCGAGGTGGCCTCTGTCATGCGGCACCTGCTTGCGCAGGCTCACATCACCCTGGAAGACCGCGAGGCCATTGAGCAAGCGCTCTCCAACAGTGGGGCAGGCATTGATTTCGCTGACGCGCTGCACCACGCAAGCTACAAATCTTGCGAGAGCCTCGCAACATTCGATGATCGCAAGTTCGCCCGGCGAGCCAAGAAGCTCGGACTGGCACCTGCCGTGATGGTCCTGGCGTAGCGGACGGCCTGAAGCATCACGGCAAGTTCGCACCCTTGAGCATTCAGGGCCAGGTTCCGGCGTGATGCGTTTGGCAGAACGCACCTGTCAGGGCGCTCCCAGTTCTGGACAGCGAGGCCCAGGATGTTGCGGAGACGAACGCCCGCTCGGCGCTTGAGTCGATTGAGCTCTGCCGTGAGCTTCAGAACAGCTGCGTGAACAGCCAGTACAGCGAGCCGGACAGCACGATGGCCGCCGGCATCGTCAGCACCCAGGCCATCAGCAGGTTGCGGATGGTGGACCACTGCAGGCCGGAGCGGTTGGCGGCCATCGTGCCGGCCACGCCGGACGACAGCACGTGCGTGGTCGAGACCGGCAGGCCGTAGATGTCGGCCGCGCCAATCGTCAGCATCGCCACCAGTTCCGCCGACGCGCCCTGCGCATAGGTCAGGTGCGTCTTGCCGATCTTCTCGCCCACCGTCACGACGATGCGCTTCCAGCCCACCATCGTGCCCAGGCCCAGCGCGATGGCGACCGCCACCTTGACCCACAGCGGGATGAACTTGGTCGCGTCGTCGATGCCGCTCTTGAAGGCCTTCAGGTTGGCCTTGGACTGTGCGTCCAGCTTGCCCTCGCCGGACTTGTCCAGCAGGCGGATGGCTTCCGAGGTCAGGTACATGTCATTGCGCACATTGGCCACCGCAGCCGCAGGCACCTTGGCCAGCGAGCCGTGGGCCTGGACCTGCGCGCCGATGTTGCCGGCCATCTCGGCCAGTGCCGGCACGACTTCGGGCGTGTAGGCCTTGGTGCGCACGTAGTCACTGAGCACCTTGCGCGCGTCCGCTGGCACCACCAGCACTGCGTTGCCGGACAGCGATTGCTGCGTGACCTGGGCCATCGCGGTGAACTGCACCGTCTGCTCGACCGGCATCGCGCGGTTCAGCGCATAGGCCATCGGCACCGTGCCGACGAGGATCAGCATGATCAGGCCCATGCCCTTCTGGCCATCGTTCGAGCCGTGCGCAAACGACACGCCGGTGCAGGTCAGCACCAGCAGGCCGCGGATCCACCACGGCGGCGGCGTCTGGCCCTTGGGCTCTTCGTACAGCTCGCGCTTCTTGACCAGCGCGCGCAGCACCACCAGCAGCAGCGCCGCGCAACCGAAGCCCACCAGCGGCGACAGCAGCAGCGAATAGCCGACCTTGGTGGCCTGCGCCCAGTCCACGCCGCTGGTGCCGTCCCGGCCATGCATCAACGCATTGGCCACGCCCACGCCGATGATGGAGCCGATGAGGGTGTGCGACGACGAGGCTGGCAGCCCCAGCCACCAGGTGCCCAGGTTCCACAGGATGGCCGCGATCAGCAGCGCAAAGACCATCGCGAAGCCTGCCCCCGAACCAACCTGCAGGATCAGCTCCACCGGCAGCAGCGAAATGATGCCGAACGCCACCGCGCCGCTGGAGACCAGCACGCCCAGGAAGTTGAAGAAGCCCGACCAGACCACCGCCACGTTGGGCGGCAGCGAGTGGGTGTAGATGACCGTGGCGACCGCGTTGGCGGTGTCGTGGAAACCGTTGACGAACTCGAAGCCCAGCGCGATCAGCAGCGCCACGCCCAGCAGCAGGTAAGGCACCCAGGTCGTTGCCACTGCGCCCGCCTCGGTCACGTCGCGCGTCAGGCTGTAGCCGGTGAACAACAGCCCGGCGGCCAGCAAGCCGATGAAGACGATGGCCGTCACCGGTCCAGGTTTGTGGTCCAGGTGCGGCTTGGCACTGGGGGCCGCGGGCAGGCCGGCGTGCGTGGCGGATGTGGTCATGGGGTGGGCTCCAGGCTGCCGTGCAACAGAACCCGGTGAGGCTAGCGAGGCAATGTGGCAGCGGCGTGACGCCGCCGGCCCGGCGCTCAAGCCAGAGAAGCGAGGGCTGCATCCACCTGCTGCAGGCGCTGCGCGACGCTGCCGCTGGCGCGAAGCCACGGCCCCGACTGTTCGGCCAGGCGCGCCTCGTACCAGGCCTGCTGCTGCAGCCGGAAACCGGCCGGCTGGCGCGTGCCGTCCTGCTCGAAGGCAATGTCCGGCTCGCACAGCACCGTGAGCGCATAGCGGCGCCCGGCCAGCGCCTGCAGCGCTGACGGTTGCGCGCCGAACATCCAGCCGGCGTAGCCCAGCGTGGTCAGCGGCGAGGTGTCGCAGAACAGCAGGCGGTTGGCATGGCCCGCCGCCTCGTCTTCGCGCTCGACCTGGATGCGGCCGATGTCCAGCAAGTCCTGCAGCGCCAGCTCGCCGCCGCAGGCCAGCCAGCGTTCGCGGCCGTATTCGGGCACCCAGCGAGTCTCATGCCGCTCGGCCAGCGCCTGCGCCAGCATGGTCTTGCCGGTGGACTCGCCACCCAGCAACACCACGCGCTGCACGAAGTCCCGGTAGACCTGCGGGTGCAGCCACTCGCGGTGGGCATGCACGTCGGCGCGGATGCGCGTCGCGCTGATCGGTCGCGCACTGCGCGCCGGGTCCACAGAAACTGGCGCCACCGCATGGCCCAGCGCCTGACTGAGCACCGCCGCGCAGGGCTGCAGGTAGGCCTCGCTGGCGAACATCGCGTCGGGCCGCAGGTCCAGCGGGGCGGTGAGCAACCAGGCCAGGTAGGCCTGCTGCTGGGCATCGGCCGCGGCGTTGCCCGGCATGGGCTGGAACGGCAGGCCGCGCGCCTGGCAGCGGCGCTGCACGTCCTCGTCGTCGAGCTGGATGTTGAGCACTTGCGGAAAACGCCGCTGCAGCCAGCGCTCGCGCCGCGCCCGGTCGCACCCAGCCAGCACCGGCTCGCTGTAGCCCAGCACCAGCACCTGCTCGCAGCAGGCCAGCGCGTGCGCGATGACCAGTTCATGCCCGAGGTGCAGCGGCGAGAACTTGCCGACCACCAGGCCGAGTCGGAACCTCGTCATGCCAAAGCCGGCGCGCGATGCTGCAGCCGGTGCCAGCGCCACCAGCCGTACCAGGCGTTGAGCCAGAACAGCGTGTAGAGCCCAGCAGTGAGAAATAGCCCGCGGCTCAGGTACAGCGGCACCGACAGCGTGTTGACCACCAGCCAGGCGGGCCAGGTCTGGTGATGGCCGCGCATCAGCAGGACCTGCGCGATCACGCTGGTCACCAGCACGGCGGAATCCCAGAACGGCGCGTAAGCCTGCGTGAAGCGCTGCAGCAGCGCGCCATAGGCCAGCGCCACCACGAGACCGGCTAGCACCATGCCCAGCAGGCTGCGGCCTGCCAGCGCCTGCCGCTGCTGGGTGGCGGCAGGCCCGCCGGCGCGCTGCCATTGCCACCAGCCCGAAGCGCTGGTGGCGATGAAGAACAGCTGCAGCGTGAGGTCCGCATACAGCTGGTTCTGCCAGAACAGCCAGCCAAACAGCGCGCTGCCGATGATGCCAGTGGGCCAGGTGGCCACGCGGGCCTGCGCAGCCAGCAGCACCGACAGCGCGGTGACGAGGTTGGCCGCCCATTCCAGCGGCGAGAGGTCGGCAAGGTTCATCGGGATGGGGGTGAGAGTTCGCTGGTGTATTGACGCACCTTGTCCTCTGCTTGCAGCGGCAGGACGGTCAAGGGCCAGTCGCCGAGCAGACCGGCGATGGTGGGCGCCAGTTCGGGGCTTGTCGGGCCGGCCACACGCAGGCACAACCCGCCGTTGGCCGCCTGGTGAAGGGCGTAGCGCTGCAGGTCGAAGCGCCGCAGCGCCTGCGTCAGCTCGACGTTGTTGACCCACGCGCCGCTGCGTGCGAGGAAGCGCACCGGCGGGCGGCCCTGCAGGTCGCGCAGCGTGGGACCGAGGGTGGTCATGACCAGGCGCGCATGGTCGCCGGTGCGGTAGCGCAGCAGCGGCAGGCAGGGGTTGAAGCCACCGCTGAGCGTCACCTCGCCGAGCTCGCCCGGGGGCAGCGCGCGGCCGGCCTCGTCCAGGATCTCGACGAACAGCCGCGGTTGCAGCAGCACAAAGCCTTGCGCGGCTTGAACAAACGCAGCAATCGGCCCGGCCTCGTTCATCGAATAGACGTCCACCACCGGGCAGCCGAAGCGTGCGGCCAGGCGGTTCCGCTGCCCGTCGGACATGGCCATTGACGTGGACAGCAAGGCCTGCGGGCGGTGTTGCATGGCCAGCGTGGCGAGCTCGTCCAGCGACACCGGGTCGCCCGAGATCAGCTCAGGGGCCATCGCATCCAGGTAGGTCGCTCGGTCGGACGCGTGGTGCCATTCGCCCGGATGCAGGTTGATCTTCGCCAGCCCGCATTCGCCGCGCAGCGGGTTCACCGAGACATAGGTGAAGCAGCGCTGCTGGAAGCCGGCCAGCACCACGCCCACGTCGCCCTGCCCGGCCTGCAGCCGCACGCCATGCAGCGCCAATGCGCGCTCGTGCAGGGCTGCGTAGCTGGCCGCGGTGGCGGGCGTGGACGG
>NZ_VIDT01000370.1 GCF_006519715.1 Ideonella azotifigens | reverse complement strand
CCAGGCGCGCATCGTCCACCCAGCCGTCGGAATAGATGAAGCCACGCGTGAAGCCGGGCTGCAGCGGTGCGCCGGTCGGGTGCTGGCGCAGGTCCACGCCGCGCGAGCCGGGCAGCACTTCGCGCTTGGCCAGGTGGTCGTACAGGAACAGACCCAGGCGGATCATCCACACCGGGCGCAGGAAGTTGGCCTTGGGGTCGTGCGGCATCACGAAGCGCAGCGGCCACATGATGTGCGGCGCGCTTTTCAGCAACACCTCGCGCTCCTGCAGCGCCTTCCTCACCAGCGCGAATTCGCGGTATTCGAGGTAGCGCAGCCCGCCGTGGATCAGCTTGGTCGAGGCCGACGAAGTGTGCGCGGCCAGGTCGTCCTGCTCGGCCAGCAGCACCCGCCAGCCGCGGCCAGCCAGATCGCGTGCAATGCCGCAGCCATTGATGCCGCCGCCAACGACCAGCACGTCGCAGCTCTGCGAAGTGCTGGCGCTGTGGCCTGGCGATGCGGGCGGGGCAATGGGCAAGCTTTGTCTCCTCGGTTCGTTTTGTTCGTCCTTTTTCGTTTTAACCGAATTCGATGTTCGTTTGCAAGAGAGGTTTCGTTGGTTTGTTTTCGTTTGGGTTCGATTACGCTGCGCCCCGAACGCCTGCTTCAGGCTCCACGCCGCCGCCGACAATCTTCCGCATGACGCCCAACCCCCGCCAATCCGAGCTGCTGTCCGAGGTGAAGGCGCGCGGCAGCGTGTCGGTCGAGGCGCTGGCCGAGCGCTTTGGCGTGACGCTGCAGACCGTGCGGCGGGACGTGAAGCTGCTGGCCGAGGCCGGGCTGCTGGCGCGCTTCCATGGCGGCGTGCGCCTGCCTGGCTCCACCACCGAGAACATCGCCTACCGCCAGCGCGAGGCCCTGCATGCGGACGGCAAGCAGCGCATTGCCCGCGCCATCGCGGCCCAGGTGCCCAACGGCTGCTCGCTGCTGATCAACCTCGGCACCACGACCGAGGCCGTGGCCCGTGCGCTGCTCAAGCACCAGGGCTTGCGCGTCATCACCAACAACTTGAACGTGGCCAGCATCCTGGCCGACAACCCTGACTGTGAGGTCATCGTCGCGGGCGGGCTGGTGCGACACCGCGACCGCGGCATCGTCGGCGAAGCCACGCTGGACTTCATCCGCCAGTTCCGCGTGGACATCGGGCTGATCGGCATCTCGGGCATCGAGCCGGATGGCTCGCTGCGCGACTTCGACTACCGCGAGGTCAAGGTCTCGCGGGTCATCATGGAGCAGTCGCGCGAGGTCTGGATGGCGGCCGACCACAGCAAGTTCAACCGCCCGGCCATGGTCGAACTGGCGCGCTTCGCCCAGCTCGACCGGCTGTTCACCGACGCCGAGCCGCCCGCGCCCTTCCCCGCGCTGCTGGCCGAGGCCGGCGTGCAATGCGAAGTGGCGCCGGGTTAAGGTTGGCGTGCAATGCGAAGTGACGACCGACTCAAGCCGTCGTCAAAGGAGACAAGAAAAAATGAGTTTCATCCTCGCCCTGGATCAAGGTACCTCAAGTTCGCGCAGCATCGTCTTCGACGACAGCGGCCGCATCGTCGCGCAGGCGCAGCGCGAGTTCACGCAGCACTTCCCGCAGCCCGGCTGGGTCGAGCACGACCCGCTGGAGCTCTGGCAGAGCCAGCTGGCCACAGCGCGCGAGGCGCTGGCCAAGGCGCGGCTGCAGTCGGCCGACATGAAGGCCATCGGCATCACCAACCAGCGCGAGACCACGCTGGTCTGGAACCGCCGCACCGGCCAGCCCGTCTACAACGCCATCGTCTGGCAGGACCGCCGCGCCGAGCCGCTGTGCGCCGAGCTGCGCGAGCAGGGCCACGCGCAGGCCGTGCAGGCGGCGACAGGGCTGATCATCGACGCGTACTTCTCCGGCACCAAGATCCGCTGGATCCTGGACAACGTGGCCGGCGCACGCGCCGCCGCCGAGCGCGGCGAGCTGGCTTTCGGCACCGTGGACAGCTGGCTGCTGTGGCAGCTCACCGGTGGCCGCGTGCATGCGACCGATGTGAGCAATGCCGCCCGCACCATGCTGTTCAACGTGCGCGAGAACCGCTGGGACGAAAGCCTGCTTGACCTGCTGAAGATCCCCGCCAGCCTGCTGCCCGAAGTCCACCCCAGCAGCCACCTGTTCGGCGAGACGGACGCGGCGCTGCTCGGCGCCTCGCTGCCGGTCGGTGGCATGGCCGGTGACCAGCAAAGTGCCCTCTTTGGCCAGGCCTGCTTCAAGGCCGGCATGGCCAAGAACACCTACGGCACCGGCTGCTTCATGCTGATGCACACCGGCGCGCGTTTCCAGGTCAGCGGCAACGGCTTGATCACCACCTCGGCCGCGCAAGCGCGTGTCGACGCTTCAGCGGCGTGGGTGCCCGAGTTCGCGCTCGAAGGCAGCGTGTTCATCGGTGGCGCGGTGGTGCAATGGCTGCGCGACGGCCTCCAGGCCATCTCAGCCAGCTCCGAGGTGCAAGGCCTCGCCGAAAGCGTGCCGGACGCCGGCGGCGTGATGTTCGTGCCCGCCTTCACCGGCCTGGGCGCGCCCTACTGGAACGCCGAAGCCCGCGGCGCCATCGTCGGCCTCACGCGCGGCAGCACGGTGGCCCACATCGCCCGCGCCGCGCTGGAGAGCATTGCCTTCCAGAGTGCGGCGCTGCTGCAAGCCATGAGCAGGGACGCGGTTGCTGCGGGCGGCCACCCGGTGACCGAACTGCGCGTGGACGGCGGCGCTTGCGTCAACGACCTCTTGATGCAGTTCCAAGCCGACCTGCTGGGCATCCCGGTGCTGCGCCCGCAGGTCATCGAAACGACCGCGCTGGGTGCTGCCTACCTCGCCGGCCTGTCCTGCGGCGTCTGGCGCACGCTGGACGAGTTGTCTTCGCAGTGGAAAGCCGAACGCGTCTTCCACCCCACCTTGCCGCGCGAACGGGCGGAGGAGTTGATGACGCGCTGGGAACGGGCGGTGCGGCAGGCAGTGGCCGCCTGAGCCGCCCAGTACGCCTCGGGTGCTGTTGCGCCCGAGGTGTTCCTCAGTCGGCCGCCGCCGACTCCGGCGGCTTTTGGCCACCGTTGCGGTACACCAGCACCTGGCCCTGGTAGGACAGGGTGCCGGAGTAGATCGAAGAACTCAGCACCAGGTCCATCACACCGTCCCGGTTGAAGTCGGCCACGGCCACGCCCAGGCCCAGCCCGTCGCGGCTGCCGTCGGCGCCGGAGATCTTGTAGGCCGGCGTCTTGGGGAAGCCCTTCTTGCCGCCATAGAACACGGCGACCTTGCCCGGGAAGGCGGCGCTGGGGTCGTTGGGCAGGCCGTAGAACGAGCTGCCCACCACCAGGTCCTGCCGGCCGTCGCCGTTCAGGTCCTTGCCGCCGACGATGTTGGCGCCGAAGTAGGGGAAGTTCTGGGCGTACAACTCCTGCGTGCGCCCCTGGGTCGACCAACCGTTGGCCGAGCCGTAGAACACCGTGACCGAGCCCAGGTGAGTCTCGTCCTTGTAGCGCTTGGGGGCGCCCACGGCCAGATCCGGGTAACCGTCACCGTCCGTATCGCCCAGGAAGGCCACCGTGTCGCCGAAATAGTCGTAGTTGTCGGCGCCGTCGGAGTACACGGTTTGCGCAGCGGTGCTGGCATAGCCCTGCTTGCTGCCGTTGTAGACCCTCACCATGCCGGGCACGCCTGCTGTCTGCACGGGTGACTGGCCATCTATGATGTCCAGGATGCCGTCGCCGTTGGCATCACCAACGGTCACCGCGCGGCCGAAATACAGCTGCGGGGCCTGGCCGTCAATGACGGAGACGGGCGCGGTGGACAGACCGGTGGCGCTGCCCTTGTAGACGTAGATCCTGCCCAGGCCGTCGTTCTTGCCAATGGCAGAGACCATCAGGTCGGCATAGCCGTCACCGTTGAAGTCGCCCAGGCTGCGGATGACAAAGCCGAAGAAGTCGTTGGTGGACTCGCCCTCGATGATTTGCGAGGGCTGGGCCGGCAAGCCCTTGGCCGAGCCGAGGAACACCATCACCGCGCCGGTGTATTGCTTCGCGCCGGAGTAGCTGTCCGCGCCGACCACCAGGTCAGGGTAGCCGTCGCCGTTCACGTCCGCCACCACCGGGCTGAAGCCCACCTGGGCCCAGGCCATGTCGATGCTGTAGTGGAAACCAGCCGTCGTGGACAGGCCCTTCTTGGTGCCGTAGAACACGTCCACAGCGCCCTTGTAGTCCGTGCCACCGGGGCTTCCCACGATCAGGTCCAGGTAGCCGTCGCCGTTGAGGTCGGCCTCGGCGTTCAGTGCCACGCCGAACTGCTCGTTGGCCTCGGTGCCCTGGGCGACCCAGTTCGGCTTCTTGGCTGCGATGGCCGCGCCTGCCAGGCCCAGCGCCAGTGCGGCCCCCACCGCCAGATGCCGCCCCCGGGCGACGCGATTTGCTGCTTGCTTCATTGCCATTCCTTCTTGTTCATGTGACCGTTGTGAGTCAGGCCCATTAGAAGAGGATTCATGGCGGCGGTGCTTGTCGAAGTTCTGACATGACGGAACTTCGCCAAGCGGCGGGCCGGTGTGCGCAGCAACTGCCGGTACGGACGCTCGGCCGCCACGCTCAAGCCCAGCGTTTGCATGTTGACGGGCCCGGCGCTTGCGCAGGGCCCGGTGGTGCCTCCTCCCAGGTCAGCAGTCCAGCATTTGCCGGGGTGCCGACCGCGGCGGCTTGGGCTGGCTCGCGGGTTCGTCGGAGCGCGCAGCGTCATCTTTGGGGGCGTAGAAGTGATAGCGCCGCTTTCCGGCTTGCTTGGCCTGGTACATGGCCTGGTCGGCGCGGCGCAGCAGCGGCTCGCGTTCGCTGGCTTGTTCAGGAAAGGTGCAGACGCCGAGGCTGGCCGAGACATGGTCCACGCCGCCGGCCAGCGCATAGGGCTGCGAGAGCACGTCGACCAGCAGGCCGGCGACGACTTCCAGCTGCGCGCGGCTGCCGGTCTGCTCCAGAATCACCGCAAACTCGTCACCGCCCAGGCGGCAGATCACGTCGCTGCCGCGCAGCGTCTGCTGCAGCCGCTCGCCGACCATGCGCAGCAGCGCGTCGCCCTGGTCATGGCCAAGCGTGTCGTTGACGCGCTTGAAACCGTCCAGGTCGATGTAGATCAGCGCGCTGCCGCTGTCCTGTGTCCCGGCGCGGGCCAGGGCCTGGCTGATGCGCTCCATGAAGTAGTGGCGGTTGTGCAGCCCGGTCACGTTGTCGAAGTAGGCCAGGTCGTTGAGCCTGGCCTCGGCCTGGCGGCGCTGGCCGAGCTCGTGGTGCAGGCGCACGTCGCGCTGCTGCAGCTGCTCCATCATGCGGTTGAAGGCGCTGGACAGGGCCACCACTTCGGCGGCGCCGGCCGCACTGGCGCGGCGCTCGAAGTCCTCATGGCGCCAGACGTGCAATGCCGCGTCCACCAGCTCGGCCAACGGGTCTGCGATGCGCGCCGCCACGC
>NZ_VIDT01000037.1 GCF_006519715.1 Ideonella azotifigens | reverse complement strand
CGGCAGTTTCAGGCCCACGTAGGTGCCGGCGCTCAGGCCCATCAGCGTGAGGATGGACGGGTCCAGCTCCGGCATGGTCAGCCGGGTGCCAACGTGGATCAGGAACATCAGGCCCAGGGCGACCGTCATCACCAGCATCTGCAGCCGGTGGATGGTCAGGCCGTTGGCGTCGCTCAGCAAGTCATGGAAGAACACGCCGGAGTTGCCGGCGTCGGCCTTGCGGTCGGCCGAGACGCCGACCGAGGCCAGCGTGGTGGCGCTGGAGATGCCCATCAGTGAAAGCGCCTGGCCGCTGATCACCGGCATCTCGCCGGTCACCAGCCAGAGGAACACGAAGGACGCGAAGACGATGGCGAACCACCAGGCCATCTGTGTCTTGGCCAGGCTGAAGGTGCGGCTGGCCAGCGGCGTGCTGGGCACCGCGCCGTCCCGCAGCAGGGCGGAGAAGCGGGCAAGGTAGATCAGCAGCGCCCAGACGTAGGCCACGATGGCGAAGGCCACGGGCGACCACCAGGCGAAGATGGCGAAGCTGAATTGCCGGCCGCGGGGCGAGAGGTGGGCGGTCTTGCCGTCCTCGTTGGTCTGCACCAGCTCGTAGCCCAGCGTGCGGCCGTCTTTCACTGCGCTCAGCGGCTGGCCGAGGATCACGGTCCACACGGCCTGGTCAGCTTCGGCGGGCAGCTTGTTGTCGCCGTGGTGGAACCAGAAGGTGGCGACGGGCTTGGGCCCGTCCTGGCAGCCAACCGCGCGCAGGCCGGTGTCCATGCCTTCGACCTTCAGCACCAGCTTGCCGGTCTCGATCTCGTCGCACGAGGGCGACGGCAGCCGCTCGAACGACAGCATCTCGTTGACGCGGGGCTTCGCCTGGCCGGGCTGCAACCCGCTCTTCCAGACCACCGCCATCATGCAGGCCACCAGCACGGCGTAGATCAGGCTGGCCAGGCCAATGCGCTGGCCGTGGGTCAATGGTGTGGACATGGGGCGGTTCTCCCGGCGCGGGACAGCCGCGCAGCGGGGCGATGGTGGTCCGCCGGTCGCCCGCGGGCAATCCTCCTTCTGAGGGACAGCGGCCGGGTAGGCCCGTCCCAGGCCTGGTGGACGGGCGGAGGACTGCAACATACCAGGCGAACGCAGCTCTCAAGGTGCCCCTACCGCGGGCGGCGCGAGGGCGGCCTGCTCCAAGGACAGCGAGGGAACATCTTGGCGTTGGCGCCGCGATTGTGAGGATCACGGGCGGGAAAGCGCCTTTGCCTTGAGTTGTACAATTGAGTTGTACGTATTCAGGAGAGCGCCCGATGGACAGCATTCCCTACAGCGAAATTCGCGCACATCTGGCCGAAACCTTGCGTGAGCTGGAGGTGCGCGAGGAGCCGATCTACATCTCGCGGCGGGGTGAGCCGGCCGGGGTCTTGATGTCGGTGGCGCAGTACCGCCGGCTGACCACTGGTGACGTCGCGCCGGGCCCCTGGGCAGCGCTGCAGGCGTGGCGCAGTGAACACGCAGCCGAGCTCGCTCAGCAAGATCATGCGGACGACCCGTTTGCGAATCTTCGCGAGGCGGACGAGAACGGTGGCCGTGCACCATTCGAATGGCCGGCTGACGCGGGCTTGGGCAAGGCCGAAGGCGCATGACTGTGGCGCTGAGCCGTGAGCCGTCCCCAGCCATTCTTTGGCTGCTCGATGCCAACGTCATCTCGGAACTGGCCCGGTCTCATCCGGAGCCGCAGGTCGAGCGACTGTTCCAGCAACACCAATCGGAGCTGGCGCTGCCGGCACCTGTCTGGCATGAACTGAACTACGGCTTGCTGCGCTTGCCGGAAGGTGCGCGCAAGGCCAGGCTGCTGGCCTTTCTGCAACGGGTCTGCGGCACGCTGCCCAAGCTGCCGTACGACGAGGCGGCAGCCATGATCCATGCACAGCTGCGCGCTGAAAGCGCGGCCCGTGGCAGGGTGCTGCCGTTTGCAGACGCGCAGATCGCATCTGTGGCCATTGCGCAGGGCTGCACGCTGGTCACCCGCAACGCCAAGGACTTCGCCGATGTGCCGGGCCTGCGCTGGGTGAACTGGTTCAGCAACTGATCCGTCGGGAAATGCGCGTCACGTGAAGGTGATGTAGCAGCCGTTTCCGTCCCCTTGTTGACGAACCCCGTGTCTCGGTCGTCGCACGACGCGCCAGGCTTCGCAGATGTGCGGATTTAGCCTCGCTTGTCGGGGTTTGGACCCATGCAGCGGCACGGTGCAATGTCGATACCCGGCATGCCGACGGCTGTGTGCCGTGCGGTACCAAACAAGGATGTAGGCGATGAACTTGAACAATGTCTCCGTGTCGCGCAAGTTGTGGGCGACGATTCTGCTGCTGCTGGTGGCCGTGCTGTCGATTGCGGGGCTGACGCTTTGGCGCGCCGAGCAGGTGCGGCGGGCTTCCGTGGCGGCGCTGGCCGACACCCACGACATGATCGCCAAGTCGGTGCTGTGGAAGGGCTTGACCGAGGCAGCGGTGGCGCGGGGCATGGCTGTTTCGGTGAGTGGTGACCCGGCCTTGCGTGAGCTGTTCAAGGACAACCTGGCGAATGACGCACCGCGCATCGCCAAGCTGCGCGAAGGCCTGGCCAAGCAGGCGCAGACGCCGGAAGACCAGGCTTTGCTGAAGACGATTGGCGCCAACGGCAAGGCGCTGGTGGCGGCAAGCAAGAAGACCGGTGACCTGGGCGCTGCGGGCGACAAGGAAGGCGTTGCCGCGATGCTCAAGGCCGAGTACGCGCCGGCAACGCTGACCTACCTGGCCAGCATCGAGCAGTTCGTGGACCTGCAGCGCAAGAAGGGCGAGCAGGCGCTGGCGGATGCGGATGCCGTCCAGCGGCGCATCGTCGTGGAAGGCAGCATTGGCGCCCTGGTGGTGGGCCTGCTGTCGCTGTTTGCGATCCACCGGCTGGTGGGCTCGATCCGGCTGCCGCTGCGGCGCGCCATCGAGGTGTCTCAGGCGATTGCGGCGGGCGACCTGACGCAGCAGATCGATGACCGCCGTGGCGACGAATTCGGTGAACTGATGCGCGCGCTGCAGCACATGAACGGCGAGCTGGCGCGGGTGGTGGGCAATGTGCGGGCGTCGACCGACAGCATCGGCACGGCGTCGACCGAGATTGCCACCGGCAATGCCGACCTGAGCATGCGCACCGAGCAGACGGCTTCCAACCTGCAGCAGACGGCCAGCTCGATGGAACAGCTGACCGGCACGGTGAAGCAGTCGGCCGAGTCGGCCTACACGGCCAACCAGCTCGCCACGTCCGCCGCCGAAGTGGCCCAGCGCGGTGGCGCGGTCGTGGCGCAGGTGGTGTCCACCATGGACGAGATCCAGCACAGCTCGCGCAAGATTGCCGACATCATCGGCACCATCGATGGCATTGCCTTCCAGACCAACATCCTGGCGCTGAATGCCGCGGTGGAGGCTGCGCGTGCCGGTGAGCAGGGCCGCGGTTTTGCAGTGGTGGCGAGCGAAGTGCGTTCGCTGGCGCAGCGCTCGGCCGAGGCGGCGCGCGAGATCAAGGCCTTGATCGGCAGCAGCGTGGACCGGGTGGAAGCCGGTTCGCGCCTGGTGCAGGACGCGGGCAGCACGATGAACGACATCGTCGCCAGCGTGAAGCGGGTGACCGACATCATTGGCGAGATCACCGCCGCCGCGCGCGAGCAGAGCGAGGGCATTGGCCAGGTCAACACCTCGGTGACGCAGCTGGACCAGATGACGCAGCAGAACGCGGCGCTGGTGGAACAGTCGGCCGCGGCCGCCGAAAGCCTGCGCGAGCAGGCCGGCAGCCTGGCCGGCGTGGTCGCTCAGTTCAAGCTGCGCTGAGCGGCTTGTTTCCACAGAGCGCATGTTGCATGGCGCTCAGCGGGCCGGGTGGCAGTTGAACTGCCCCGGCCCGTTTTGCTTTCCGGTCAGAAGCCGGGCACCGGCTCGCCCAGCATCTTGGTGCGGGCGAAGACGTAGGGAATGGAGCCCATGGCCAGCAGTTCGTCGTGGAAACGGCGCTCGGAGTACTGCGCGCCGAGCTTTTTCTTGTAGTCGGCCTTTAGCGCCAGGATCTGCTGCTTGCCGGCGAAGTAGCAGATCAGCTGCGCTGGCCAGTTGACGCTGCGCTTGAGCTCGGGGTCGATCTCGCCCTTGCCGGGCTGGGCTTCGTCCTTCCAGTCGGCGCCTTGCTGCAGCGGCCATTTGCCGGTTTCGATGTTGACGTCGTAGACCACGCGGCGGATGCGGAAGCGGTCGCTGCGCAGCACGTTGTATTGCGCGGCCAGCGAGTTGCCCAGGCCGCCTTGCTCCCACATTTCCTGCTCGGCATACAAGGCCCAGCCTTCGTTCTGCACGGCATCCTGGAACAGGTTGCGCAGCGGATTCGGGTTCAGCCGGGCGATGCTGAGCTGCAGGTGATGGCCGGGCACGCCTTCGTGTACCGCATACGGCCCCATGCCGGTCTCCTTGAACAGCACCAGGCCGCGCACATTGCGCTCGCGCTCTTCCTGCGACATGGCGGGGTTGAAGTGGCCGATGTTCCACCAGCCGACCGTGTCGTCGATGAAGGGCGGCGGCGGGTTCATGCTGCCGCCATCGCCGGTCAGCGGCACCATCGCGTCAGGTGTGACGCGGGTGCGCACGGGGCCCACGCCCGCCGGCACGGTGACAAAGCCGGCCGCCTGAATCGCGGCCAGGTTCTGCAGCTGGATCTGGTCGTGCAGCGCCAGGATGGCGGCCTGGTTGAGCGCGGTGGCCTGCTGCTTCAGCTCGGGCGGCAGCGGCCCGGGCGGTGGCAACTGCGGCTTGAGCTTGGCCATCTCTGCGTCGGCCGTGGCCAGCTTCTGCTCGGCCAGTGCCAGCAGCGCGGCCGGGTCCCAGGGCAGCAGGCTGGCGTGCTTCAGGCGCCAGGCGTAGTTCTCGGCCCCAATGACGGCATAGGGCTGGTCGAGGTGGCTGCGTTCCAGTTCGCGGCGGTAGGCGCTGAGCGCGGCGATGGCCGCGTCGCCCTGTGGCACTGGCCTGGCCTTCAGCATGGCGATCATCCCGTCCAGCAGGCCTTGGGCAACCTCGGCGTCCACCTGCGTGGGCCGGCACAGCGCGCTCATTTCGCGGACCAGCGCGGGGATTTGCCCGGCGATGGCGCTCAGCGCATCGCTGCGGCCTGGTGCGTAGGTGAGGATGGCCAGGTAGCTGTTGGCCGTGGTTTCCAGCCAGGCGCCCGGGCGGTGCAGGTACAGGCGCTCGACGTTGAGCTCGCGGTCCATGCGCTCGGCATTGGCATACACCCAGCGCAGGTCGATCTGCTGGTCCACCGGCCACTGACGCCAGGGCAGGGCGCGCAGCCGGGCCATGTCCGCTCGCAGGCGCTTGGTCAGCGCCGCGATGTGTTGCGGCGCGAAGGAGGGCAGGCGCAAGGCGTCGTCGACCAGGCCGGACTGGGACGCGAAGTCCGGCGTGTAGGCGGCCTGCACCAGCAGCACGTCGCGGGCGACGGCAACAAAGCGCGGGTCGCCGGGGATCTGGATCTTGCTGATGCGCGGCGCGGCGACTACCGTTGCGGCTGCGGGCGCCGAATCGGCAGGCCTCGCGTGGACCGGGGCAGCCGCGAAAGCGGAAAGCGCTGCAGCGAGCAGCCAGGAAGGGGACGCGGAAAGGTTCGGCATGGCGTGAGCACAGTGGAGATGCGCCGCGCACGATAGCCGAAGCCGCGGCGCCCGCGCCTGCCGCGAGATGAGTCAGCCCAGCGCCCGGGGCCGTCTCATGGGCATTGCCTACTTTGCCGGGCGAACTTCGCCCGAACCCACCACGCTGCGGCTGACCTTGGGGTTGCCGGTGTAGCTGATGTCGCCGGAGCCGACGATCTGGCCGTTCAGCGTGTCGCTGGCGTTGACGCGGGCGTCGCCGCTGCCGGCGATGTTGGCCTTGACGTTGCGGGCTTGCAGGTCGAGGGCGTTGACGTCGCCGGAGCCGGCGATGTTGACGTCGAAGTCCGCGGCGCGGCCTTGCAGTGAAACGTCACCCGAGCCCGCGAGGTTGGTGCTCAGCTTGCCGAGCTCGGCATTGCGCAGCTTCACGTCGCCGGAGCCGGCCAGGTTGAGTTGGAACTTGTCGCCCTTGATGGCTTCGATGCTGACGTCGCCGCTGCCGCGGGAGTCCACAGCGGTGAGCTGGGTGAACTCGACGGTGATGCGGGTCACGCCGTTGGTGCTGATGCTGGTGTGGGGCTTGTAGGTCAGGACCAGCGTGTCGCCTTCCACCGAGGTGACGATCAGCGGCAGGATGTTGTCGTCCGCATGCACGGTGACCTTCTGGCTCGCGCCAGGCTTGGCGACCACGTTCATGCTGCCTTCCAGCCGCAGCCGGGTGAAGCCGCCGACGTTGCGCACTTCATCGACCATCTTGCCCGAGCCCTGGACCTTGGTGCTGTTGCCGAAGCTGATGTCGATGGCGTGCGCGGTGGCGGGTGCCAACAGCGACAGTGGCAGGCCTGCAGCGGTCGCGGCGGAAAGCGAAAGCAGGAAGCGGCGGGAGGTCATGGGGTGGGCCCTTCATCAAGACGTGGATGGTGCGCGGCGGCACAGGCCGTGCCGCTGCGATGCCCGGCATGCTAGGTGACGCCGGCGAGCGCCGGACCGGCTTGCGACAGGCCGCCGGTGCCGGGGGACGAAGCGTGGCATGGCGATGACGAACTGCACGGCGGCCTGCACGGCACCGGTTGCGGCGCCCGGCCCGTGCGAGTCAGTCCGCGTCCTGCCAGACGCCGTCCTGCAGCAGCTGGTAGGGCTTGAACTGCACCTTGTAGGCCATCTTCGGGCTCTCGGCGATCCAGTAGCCCAGGTAGACATGGCGCAGCTTGAGCTGCCTGGTCTGCTCGATCTGCCACATCACGCCATAGGTGCCGTAGCTGGCTTTCTCATCCGGATCGTAGAAGGTGTAGACGGCCGACAGGCCGTCGGACAGGATGTCGACGATGGAGACCATGCGCAGCAGGCCGGGGCCCTTGCCGTCGAGGTTGGGCTCGCGGAATTCGATCATGCGCGAGTTGACGCGGCTCTGCAGCAGGAACTGGGTGTACTGGTCCACGCTGTCCTGGTCCATGCCGCCACCGGCGTGCCGGCCGGCCTGGTAGCGCAGGTACAGCTCGTAGTGCTCGGCCACGAAACCCAGCCGCAGCACCCGGCTTTGCAGGTGGCCGTGGCGCGCCCAGGCGCGGCGCTGGCTGCGCGTGGGAACGAAGCTGGCCACCGGCACGCGCATGGGCTGGCAGGCGCGGCAACTGTCGCAGTAGGGCCGGTAGGTGAACAGGCCGCTGCGCCGGAAGCCGTTGGCGACCAGCGCGGAGTAGGTCTCGGCGTGGATCAGGTGGCCGGGGGTGGCCACCTGCGAGCGGGCCTGCCGGTCGGGCAGGTAGCTGCAGTCGTAAGGTGCCGTTGCATAGAACTGCAGCGACGTGAACGGGAGCTCTTTCGGATGCGTCACGGTGCGGGAGAGGCAGGCGCGGCGAGGCCGGAGGGGGGCGACGGCTCCCTGGCCGACGGTTCGGCCAGTCCCAGCAGGCGCCAATGCTGCGGATCATAGGCCCAGCGCGGCGGCTCGGGTGCCGCCACGGTGGCGGCGAGATGGGCTTCGAACTCGGCCCGCGGCACCGGCCGCGCGCCCAGGCTGGCCAGGTGGCTGGTGTCCTGCTGGCAGTCGATCAGGCGAACCTGCTCGGCGCGGCAGAAGGCGACCAGCGCGGCCAGCGCGATCTTGGAAGCGTCGGTGCGGTGGGCAAACATCGATTCGCCGTACACCATGCGGCCCAGGTTCAGGCAGTAGAGCCCGCCGACCAGCCGGCCGTCGATCCAGGTCTCGACGCTGTGGGCCACGCCCAGGCGGTGCAGCCGGATGTAGGCCTCTATCATCTCGGGCACGATCCAGGTGCCGGGCTGGCCGTCTCGCGGAGTGGTCGCGCAGGCCTGTATGACCGCTCGGAAGTCATGGTCGAAACGGATTTCGCAACCCGGCGTGGTGACAAAGCGCTGCAGCGTCTTGCGCAGTGAGCGCGAAAGCTTGAACTCTGCCGCCGGCAGCACCATGCGCGGGCTGGTGCTCCACCACAGCACCGGCTGGCCGGGGGCATACCAGGGAAAGATGCCGTGACGGTAGGCCTCGCACAGCCGCTCCGGCGACAGCCCGCCGCCCGCGGCCAAGAGGCCAGGGGCGTCGCTGTCTTCCCCCAGCGCTCGCGCGGTGGAAGGAAACGGCATGTCGTCGGTCAGCCAGGTGATCTGCATCGGCGCCCAGGATAGCGCCGACCGGGGCCGGCGTCGCGCCCAGGGACGGGCCTGGCGTGATGTCAGGCACTCATCACGGAGATCAAAGTAACGGGACGATCAACAGTGCGACGATGTTGATGATCTTGATCAGCGGGTTGATGGCCGGGCCGGCGGTGTCCTTGTACGGGTCGCCCACGGTGTCGCCGGTGACGGCCGCCTTGTGCGCTTCGCTGCCTTTGCCGCCATGGTGGCCGTCCTCGATGTACTTCTTGGCGTTGTCCCAGGCGCCGCCGCCGGTGCACATCGAAATGGCGACGAACAGGCCGGTGACGATGGTGCCCATCAGCAGCCCGCCCAGGGCGGCCGGGCCCAGCGCCATGCCAACGACCACCGGCACGACCACCGGCAGCAGCGAAGGCACGATCATTTCCTTGATCGCCGCGGTGGTCAGCATGTCCACCGCGCGGCCGTATTCCGGCTTGGCCGTGCCTTCCATGATGCCCTTGATCTCCTTGAACTGCCGCCGCACCTCGACGACCACCGCACCCGCTGCGCGGCCCACGGCTTCCATGGCCATCGCGCCGAACAGGTAGGGAATCAGCCCGCCGATGAACAGGCCGACGATGACCCGCGGGTCGCTGAGGTCGAAGCTGACATGCAGGCCGCGGCCTTCCAGCGAGTGGGTGTAGTCGGCGAACAGCACCAGCGCGGCCAGGCCGGCCGAGCCGATGGCGTAGCCCTTGGTGACGGCCTTGGTGGTGTTGCCCACGGCGTCCAGCGGGTCGGTCACCGCGCGCACGCTTTCGGGCATGTCGGCCATCTCGGCAATGCCGCCGGCGTTGTCGGTGATCGGGCCGTAGGCGTCCAGCGCGACGACGATGCCGGCCATGCTCAGCATGGAGGTTGCGGCGGTGGCAATGCCGTACAGCCCCGCCAACTGGTAGGCGAACAGGATGGCCAGGCAGACGAAGAATACCGGCCAGGCGGTGGAGCGCATGGACACGCCCAGGCCGGCAATGATGTTGGTGCCGTGGCCGGTGGTGGAGGCTTGCGCGATGTGCTGTACCGGCTTGTACTGCGTGCCGGTGTAGAACTCGGTGATCCAGACCAGCGCGGCGGTCAGCACCAGGCCCACCGCGCAGGCGCCGAACAGGCGCATGTGGGTGTTGGCGCCCAGCGCGTCGGCCGGCATGAACATGGTGGTGACGAAGTAGAACGCCACCAGCGACAGGATGCCGGCCACGGCCAGCCCGCGGTACAGCGCCGGCATCACGTTCTTCATGCCGGGCGAGGCCTTGACCACGCTGCAGCCGATGATGGAGGCAACGATGGACACGCCGCCCAGCAGCAGCGGGTAGACGACAGCGGCCATCGGGGCCGTGGCCACCACCAGCGCGCCCAGCGACATGGTGGCGATCAGCGTCACTGCGTAGGTCTCGAACAGGTCGGCGGCCATGCCGGCGCAGTCGCCGACGTTGTCACCCACGTTGTCGGCGATCACCGCCGGGTTGCGCGGGTCGTCCTCCGGGATGCCGGCCTCGACCTTGCCGACCAGGTCGGCGCCCACGTCCGCGCCCTTGGTGAAGATGCCGCCGCCCAGCCGCGCGAAGATGGAGATCAGCGAGGAGCCGAAGGCCAGGCCAAGCAAGGGCTTGAGCGTTGCGCTGAGCACATCCGGGGCGGTGCTCAGGTTGCCGGTGATGACCATCAGGAAGATGCCCACGCCCAGCAGCCCCAGGCCGACCACCAGCATGCCGGTGATGGCGCCGCCGCGGAAGGCGACTTTGAGGGCCGGGCCGATGCCCAGCGTGGCGGCCTGCGCGGTGCGCACGTTGGCCCGCACCGAGACATTCATGCCGATGAAGCCGCAGGCGCCCGAGAGCACCGCGCCGACGACGAAGCCGCCCGCTGTAAGCGGCCCGAGGAAGATGGCGATCAGGATGGCCAGCACCACGCCGACGACGGCAATCGTCTTGTACTGCCTTGCCAGGTAGGCGGCAGCACCTTGCTGCACCGCGGCGGCGATCTCCTGCATGCGCGGGTTGCCGGCGTCCTGTCTGAGAATCCAGCCTCGCTGGACAAACCCGTAGATCACGGCCAGCAGGCCACAGGCCAGCGCTATGTGAAGCGCCACGGTGTTGGACATCCAAGTCTCCTTCCGCTCTCAGACCAAGAAAACGCCGGGCCGCCCCAAGTTTTCTGACCCCCCCCGCGGGGGGCGGGCTGGGCGTAGCCCGGCCCTGGGGGCACGCACCAACATTGAGGATCTGCGCCCGGGTCCGAGGCCCGCGTCGGGACACATCCCGGGTCGCCGGGCGATGCTAAGGGGAAGGGCGGCGGGCCGGCATGGTGTTTACCTGCGGTGGTACCCAGCGCCTGCGAAAGCCGGTGTCCGTCAGGGGCGGGCAAGTCGGCTCCTTAGAATACGGGTTATCCCGCCGAGCGTTGGGCACTGCTTCAACCGCCGAATTTCCCCACTCCCTTCGAGACAAATCATGAGCCTGCAGAAAGTGACCGCTGGTGCCAAGGCGCCCGACCAGTTCAACGTGATCATCGAGATCCCGATGAATGCCGACCCGATCAAGTACGAAGTGGACAAGGAAACCGGCGCGATCTTTGTCGACCGCTTCATGACCACCGCGATGCACTACCCGTGCAACTACGGCTATGTGCCGCAGACGCTGTCGGACGACGGCGACCCGGTGGACGTGCTGGTCATCACCCCGTACCCGCTGACGCCTGGCGTGGTCGTCACCTGCCGGCCCATCGGCGTGCTGAAGATGGAAGACGAAGCCGGCGGCGACGCCAAGCTGCTGGCCGTGCCCATCGACAAGGTGCTGCCGATCTACACCCACTGGCAAAAGCCGGAGGACATCAACCAGATGCGCCTGAAGGCCATCCAGCACTTCTTCGAGCACTACAAGGACCTGGAACCGAACAAGTGGGTGAAGGTCCAGGGCTGGGAAGGCCCGGAAGCCGCCAAGGCCGAGATCGTGCACGGCCAGAAGCAATGGGCGGACAGCCAGAAGGCCTGATGCCCGAGGCCTTTACCAAGCTGAGTTAACGTCGCCCGCTTCGGGCGCGCATGCCCGTCGGCCGCCAACCGCGGCAGGCAGGCGTGGGCACAGCAGACAGAGCCGCCCCCGAGGCGGCTTTTTCGTGTCCGCAGCGCGCTGCCCTGCCTGCATCTGGAGATTCCTGTCGATGTCGCGTCGCCTTTCCCTGCGTTCACTGCGTTCCTTCGCACCTTCGGCCCTGGCCTGGGCCTGTGTCACCTTGCTGGCTGCGACCGGCGCTCAGGCGGCGGCGCCTGCACCGGCCCCCAAGGCCGCGGTCGCCGCTGCGGTCGCCGGGCCACTGGTCCCTGTGACCAAGGTCGAAGGCATCACCGAATTCCGCCTGCCCAACGGCTTGCAGGTGCTGCTGGCACCCGACGATGCCAAGCCGACCACCACGGTGAACCTGACCTACCACGTCGGCTCGCGCCAGGAGAACTACGGCGAGACCGGCATGGCGCATTTGCTGGAACACCTGATGTTCAAGGGCACGCCGACGCACCCCGCCGTGTGGGCCGAGTTCAGCAAGCGCGGGCTGCGGGCCAATGGCAGCACCTGGCTGGACCGCACCAACTACTTCGCCAGCTTCACCGCCAATGACGACACGCTGCGCTGGTTCCTGGACTGGCAGGCCGACGCGATGGTCAACAGCTTCATCGCCCGCAAGGACCTGGACACCGAAATGACGGTGGTGCGCAACGAGATGGAGCGCAGCGAGAACGATCCGTCCAGCATCCTGGAGCAGAAGGTGGTGTCCGCCATGTACGAGTGGCACAACTACGGCAAGAGCACGATTGGCGCCCGGACGGACGTGGAGAACGTCGACATTCCCCGCCTGCAGGCCTTCTATCGCCAGTACTACCAGCCGGACAACGCGACGCTGATCGTCGCCGGCAAGTTCGACGCCAAGCAAACCTTGGCCTGGATACAGCAGGCTTTTGCCAAGACGCCCAAGCCGACGCGGGTGCTGCCCAAGCTGTATACGCTGGACCCGGTGCAGGAAGGCGAGCGCAGCGTGGTGCTGCGCCGCCAGGGCGGCACGCCGCTTCTGAATGCGGCCTACCCGGTGATGCCCGGCGCGCACCCGGACAGCGCGGCCATGACGCTGCTGGGCTCGGTGATGGGCGACGTGCCCGGCGGCCGGCTGCACCAGCGCCTGGTGACGACCGGCCTGGCTGCAGCGGTGGAGTTCGACATGGCCCAGCTGTTCGACCCGGGCTTCATCGAGTTCCAGGCCAAGCTCTCGCCCGGCCAGGCCTGGGAGCCGACACGTGACAAGCTGCTGGCGACGCTGGAATCGGTGGGCACGGAACCCGTCACCGCAGAAGAACTGGAGCGTGCCCGCGGCCGCTGGCTGAAGAGCTGGGAGCTGCGCTTTGCGAACCCGGAGAGCGTGGGCGTGGCCTTGTCGGAAAGCGTGGCGCTGGGCGATTGGCGCATGTTCTTCCTGCAGCGCGACCGCATCAAGGCGGTGACGCTGGCGGACATCAACCGCGTGGGCGCCCAGCGCCTGCTGCGCGACAACCGGACGCTGGGCATTTACCTGCCCGACGATCACCCGCAGCGCCCGCCGGCGCCGCAGGCCGTTGCCGTGGCGGACCAGTTCAAGGACTACCACCCGGTGGCCGAGCTGCCGCAGGCCGAGGCCTTTGACGCCACGCCGGCCAACATCGAGGCCCGCACGCACTACAGCCAGATCGCCCCCGGCCTGAAGCTCGCGCTGCTGCCCAAGGGCACGCGCGGTGATCTGGTCAACGCCACGCTGGCGCTGCACCTGGGCGACGAGGCCTCGTTGAAGGGCCAGTCCGACGCGGCCGAGATGATGGCCGCGCTGCTGGACAAGGGCAGCGCCACGCTGAGCCGCCAGCAGATCCAGGACCGCCTGACCGCGCTGAAGGCCGAGCTGGCCTTCAGCGGCGGGCCGACCCGGTTGCAGGCGCGCATCGTCTCGCCCAAGGACAACCTGCCCGCGGTGATCGCGCTGATGGGCGAGCTGTTGCGCCAGCCGGCCTTCCCGGCCGCGGCGCTGGAGGAGCTGCGCCAGCAAAGCCTGGCCAGCCTGGAAACCCAGCGCAAGGAGCCGCAGGCCATCCTCAGCACCGAGCTGTCGCGCCGCGGCAACCCGTATCCGCGGGGCGACGTGCGCTACAGCGAGAGCTTCGACGAGCAGGCCGAAGACCTGCGCGCGCTGACGCTGGCGCAGGTGAAGGCCTTCCACCAGCGTTTCGTTGGCGCGGGCAACGCCGAGTTCGCCGCGGTCGGCGCGATGGACGAGGTTGCGGTGAAGGCGGCGCTGGAGAAGGCGCTGGGCGGCTGGCAGGCGCAGCAGGCCTTCCAGCGCGTGCCGGACCCGCTGGTGCCGCGCAAGGGCGAGCGCATGGTCTTCGAGACGCCGGACAAGCAGAACGCTTCGCTCTACGCCTTGCTGTCGCTGCCGGTCAAGGACGGCGATGCCGATGAAGCAGCGCTGCGCGTGGCCAACTTCATCTTCGGCCAGGGCGGCAACTCGCGGCTGTGGAAGCACATCCGTGAGGCCGAAGGGCTGAGCTACAGCGTGGGCAGCGGTCTGGCGCTGGACCCGCTGAACGCCAACTCGACCTTCTACGGCTTTGCGATCTTTGCGCCGCAGAACCGCGCCAAGGTGGAGGCCGCCTTCAAGCAGGAGTTCGACCGCGCGCTGGCCGAGGGCTTCAGCGCCGCCGAGGTGGCCCAGGCCCAGCAAGGCCTGCTGAACGCGCGCCGCCTGGCGCGTGCCCAGGATGGCGCACTGGCAGCCGGCCTGGCCAGCAATCTCTACCTGGGCCGCACCCAGGCCCAGTCCGAGGCGCTGGACAAGGCGATTGCCGGCGTCACGGCCGCGCAGGTCAGCGAGGTCTGGCGCCGCCATGTTCAGGCCGAACGCCTCTTGCTCGGCGTGGCCGGGGACTTCAAGGGCCAGTGAGGACGAGGCGCCGTCGGCCGCCGCCAGAAAGCGGCGGCGGCTGACAAGACGCGTGGCCGGCAGCGGGCAGCATCCTCGTGATGAGGAGCACCACCATGGCCACGCATTTCGACAGCATGACCGACAGGCTGAAAAACGCCTGGAAGCCGTTCAAGCGGCCAACCACCCGGCGCGCCTACCGCTGCCAATGCGGCCGGCCGGTCTTTTTCCGCAACAGCGAGTGCCTGTACTGCCACACCCCGCTGGGCTATGACCCGGCCTGCGCGCAGGTGCTGCCGCTGGCGCTGACGGAAGACGGCATCGCCTGGCGCCGCTTTGGCGTCGACGAACAGTCCACGCTGTACCGGCGCTGCGCCAACTTCCGCTCGGCCGCGGGCTGCAACTGGTTGCTGCCGATGCAGGCGTCGCCTGCGGCCGAAGCGTCGCCAGGTGCCGCGCAGGAACTTGCGCCTGCGTTGCCTGTCGTCGCGCATCCCGAAGCCGAATCCGCCGACGCCGAACCCCAGGTGCCACCGCCGATGATGTGCGCCGCATGCCGGCTGAACCGCACGATTCCCGACCTGTCTCAGCCGGAAAACCAGGGGCGCTGGGCGCATGTGGAACTGGCCAAGCGGCGCCTGGTCTCGCAGCTGATCGCGCTTGGCCTGCCGGTGGTGCCCAAGACCGAGGATCCGGACCGCGGCATTGCCTTCGACTTCCTGGGCCGCGCGCCGGACGGTCCGCCGGTGATGACCGGGCATGACCACGGCGTGATCACGCTGAACATCGAGGAAGCCGACGACGTGCGGCGCGAGCAGGTGCGTGCCGAGATGCGCGAGCCTTACCGCACGCTGCTGGGTCACTTCCGCCACGAGATCGGCCATTACTACTGGGACCTGCTGGTGGACGGCAGCGGCTGGCTGCCGCACTTTCGCGCACTGTTCGGCGACGAGCGGCTGGACTACACGGCCGCGCTGAAGGCCAACTACGAGCAAGGTCCGCCGGCGGACTGGCCGCAGCGCTTTGTCAGCGCTTATGCCAGCACCCATCCGTGGGAGGACTGGGCCGAGACCTGGGCCCACTACCTGCACATGGTGGACACGGTGGACACCGCTTTGAGCTTCGGCATCGACGCCGACGAGGTCGAGCTGGAAGCCGACCCGTGGACGCAGGAGTCGCTGTGGCAGCCAGCGCATCCGGGGGCCGAGGCTTTCCTCGGCTTCCTGAATGCGTGGGTGGAGCTGACAGCGGTGATCAACGAGATGTCGCGCAGCATGGGCCAGCACGACTTCTACCCCTTCGTGCTGCCGCACCTGGCCGTGGCCAAGCTGCAATTCATCCACCTGGTGGTGCAGGGTGGCGAGCCGCCGCCGCCGGCGCCTGCGCCTGCGGCGGCTGTGCCGGCCGCGACAATCGGGGCGCGGCCGCAAGCAGCACTTGCAGGCTGAGCCCGCCCCTTCCTGTTGTTCACCTGGGCGCTGCTTGCAGCGCATGCATTGCCATGAGCCTCTCCACCGTCTTCCAGCACTTCGCCAACAAGACTTCGCGGGCAGCCGGCCAGCCGCTGACTTTTGTCGGCGCTGTCACGATCATCGTGCTTTGGGCCTTGTGCGGGCCGATGTTCGGCTTCAGCGACACCTGGCAGCTGATCATCAACACCAGCACCACCATCGTCACCTTCCTGATGGTGTTCCTGATTCAGAACACGCAGAACCGCGACGGCGAGGCGATGCAGATCAAGCTCGACGAGCTGATCCGCGCCGTCAAGGAGGCCAACAACGCGATGATCGACCTGGAACAGCTGGACGAGGCCGAGCTGGACCGGCTGCGCGAGACCTACATCCTGCTGGCGCAGAAGGCGCGCCGCGGCGTGCAAGCCGGCAAGGACAGCGCCGAGATCATTCAGGAGCAACTGGACGAGGAGCCTTGAACGGGTCGCGCTCGCGCAACTCGTCCATGTAGGCGCCCATGCCTTCGGTCTCACGGGCCAGGAAGTCTTCCACCGCCGCTGAGAATTGAGGGTGCGCCAGCCAGTGCGCCGAGGCGGTGGCCACCGGCAGCAGGCCGCGTGCCATCTTGTGTTCGCCCTGCGCGCCGCCCTCGAAGCGCGCAAAGCCCTGGGCAATGCACCACTGCAGCGGCTGGTAGTAGCAGGCCTCGAAGTGCAGCTGCGGCACATGCACCGCCGCGCCCCAGTAGCGGCCCCAGGCGCTGCGGCTGGCGCGGTCGATGGCCAGCAGCGACGCGGCAATCGGCTGGCCTTCGCGCTCGGCGATGAACAGCAGCCAGTGCGACGACATGGTCGTGGCCATGCGGCGGAAGAAGTCGCGCGTCAGGTAGGGCGTGGAGTGGTGCTCGGCGTAGGTCTGCTGGTAGCAGCGGTAGAAGAAGTCCCAGTCGGCTTCGGTGATCTGCGCGCCTTCCAGCGTGCGGAACGAGACGCCCGCCTCGGCCACGCGGCGGCGCTCCTGCTGGATCTTCTTGCGCTTCTCGCGCTGCAGGCTGGCCAGGAATTCGGCGAAGTCGGCAAACGGCCCGTCTGGCCCGACGCGGTTTTCCCAGTGGAACTGCACGCCGCTGCGCAGCATCCAGCCGGCGGCGCGGGCGGCGGCCTGTTCGTCTGCGTCCAGGAACAGCAAATGGGCGGAGGACAGCTGCTGCGCTTCGGCCAGCTGGCGCAATGCGGCCAGCAGCGCCTTGCGTGCCGGTGCGTCGGCCGCCAGCAGCCGGCTGCCGGGCACGGGGGTGAAGGGCACGGCCGTCAGCAGCTTGGGGTAGTAGTCCAGCCCGTGGCGCTGGTAGGCGTCGGCCCAGGCCCAGTCGAAGACGTACTCGCCATACGAATGGCTCTTCAGGAAGGCGATGGTGGCACCGACCAGTTCGCCTCCACGCGACAGCCCCAGCCACAGCGGCGCCCAGCCGCTGGCTTCGGTGGCGCTGCCGGACTGCTGCAGCGCTGCCAGGTAGGCATGGCGCATGAACGGCGTGGGCTGGGCCTGGCGGGCCAGCAAGGCGTCCCAGGCGGGGGCATCGAGCTCGGCGGGATCGGTGTGGATCGCCAGCGTGTAGTCATTCATCCGGGCGCTCATTCGGGCGGGTGCCTCCGCAGGCTGGCTTGGGGCGGGAAGAACCAGTACATGTGCGCCGGATCTTAGGCGTAAGTCCTATTCCCTGCGGGTCACCCGCCGGACTTGCGCGCAGGGTTCCATGCTTAAATCAAGCCCAGCATTCGCCATTCGGCGTTGGCACCATGGAGAAGGTCATGAAGCAGATCACCGCCATCATCAAACCGTTCAAGCTCGAAGAGGTTCGGGAGGCCTTGGCCGAGGTGGGCGTGTCGGGGCTGACCGTCACCGAGGTAAAGGGTTTTGGCCGCCAGAAGGGCCACACCGAGCTGTACCGCGGCGCCGAGTACGTGGTCGACTTCCTGCCCAAGGTCAAGGTCGAGGTGGTGGTCAAGGACGTGGATGTGGATCGCAGCATCGAGGCCATCGTCAAGGCCGCCAAGACCGGCAAGATCGGCGACGGCAAGATCTTCGTCACGGCGATCGAGCAGGTCGTGCGCATCCGCACCGGCGAGACCGACGAATCGGCGGTCTGACACCGCGCCTGCCGCGCCCCGCTGGCGCAGGTTTCAGATGCGGCTGAAGTCTTCGCGCCGCGTGCTGATGACACTGGCTGCGGCGATCTGACTCAGCAGGGCCTGCGGATCGGCCTGTACCTGCAGCAGCGCCTGCTGGCCAGCATCGACAAAGCCGCTGGCTTCGGTCTGCTGAAGAAAGCCCAGCAGCAGGTCGTAGAAGCCGCCTACGTTCAAAAGGCCGATGGGTTGGTCGTGGTAGCCCAGGTGGCGCCAGGTCCAGACTTCGAACAACTCTTCCAGCGTGCCCAGGCCGCCGGGCAGCGCGATGAAGGCATCTGCCGCTTCTGCCATGGCCTGCTTGCGGGCATGCATGGTGGGCACGACGACCAGTTCGGTCAGTCCCGTGTGGCCCACCTCGCGCGCCTCCAGCCGCTGCGGGATGACACCCAGCACCGAGCCGCCGGCCGCCAATGCGGCGTCCGCCACTTCGCCCATCAGGCCCACGCGGCCGCCGCCATAGACCAGCCGCCAGCCGCGTTCGGCGATCAGGCGGCCCAGCGTGCGGGCGGCTTCGGTGAACGCCGGGTCACTGCCGTGGCGCGAGCCGCAGTAGACGCAAACTGAAAACGGGCGGGTGGCGACAGTCGTCATGGCCTCAAGCGTACCGCAGGGCCGCCGCTGCTCAGGCTGTTGAAGAAGATGTCGCCTCGGCCTTGGCGACCGGCCGCTGGGGCCGCCAGGTGATGAGCCGCGTGCCGCAGACCGCGTCATGCCAGAACTGGCGCTGCGGATGCAGCCGGGCAAGTGCCGCATAGCCCAGCACGCCGGCCAGCAGCACGCCGAAGATGGCCGGGCCATGCAGCCCGGCGAAGTGCGCCGTGGCCAGGGCCGGTGCAAACCACAACCAGGCGAGCACGAAACGTCCCAGCGCCCGGGTTTGGCCGACCGGACGGCCCTGGCCGTCGACCAGCCGGACGTGCCAGGCCCGCATCGCCACGGTCTGGCCGCCATGGCTCCAGAACCAGACGAAGTAGATGGCCAACACCACCAGCAGGAACAACTGCAGCCCGGTGACGCCGATGCGGGCGTCCTTCATCTGCGTCAGGGTCGAGTACAGCCAGCCCGCCAGCATCAGCACGCCGAACAGCAGCACGCCTTCATAAGTGAAGGCGGCCAGCCGGCGCATCACCGAAGGTGTCTGCAG
>NZ_VIDT01000369.1 GCF_006519715.1 Ideonella azotifigens | reverse complement strand
GGCCACGTCGAAGCCGGGCCTCGCCTCGGGCTCGCTCACTCCTGGGGAGACCACCGCAGGGGCGACGGGACGCGGCACCGCGACGCGGTCCAGACCCGTCCAGCGCCGCAAGGCCTCGGCCTCGGTCTGCATGAAATGGTCGACCAGGCGCTCGATGGTGGGGTGCTCGAAAAACAGCGAGGTGCCGATGCCCTCGGCCCCGATCGCGTCGCGCAGGGCATTGGTCAGCTCCAGCGCCAGGATGGAGTCGATGCCGTATTCGTCGAAGCCGATGTGGGCCTGGATGGTTTCCACCGGCAGCCCGACGCCCTCGCTGATCAGCTGCCTGATCTGCAGGATGCTTTTTTCACGCAAGCGCTCATCCGCGGCCTGCGCTGGATTTGCAGCAATCGAATCGATCATCTCGGAGGTGTTCCGCTTGAGTTGGGTTTCGCGTGCGGCTGGCGGCACGGCTTCGTTGGCTGCGTCGCCCGGGCGCACGGCGCCGCCTGGCACCCAGTGGCGTTCCTGGGCGAAGGCATAGGTCGGCAAGCTGATGCGGCGCCGCTGGTGCGGGCCGTGCAGCGCCGCCCAGTCCAGCGCAAAGCCCTTGACCCACAGGGCCAGCAATGGGTTCAGCTCGGCATTTGCCAGCCAGCCGCGCACGGCTTGCGCATGGTCTTCGTCCGCCGGCAGGGCCGCCATGGCTGCCTTGTGCGGCCGAACCTGGCCGCGATGGCCCGCTTCCACGCCAGGCTCGCCGGCCAGGAAACGCGCCAGCTTGTCGCGCAGCTCGTCCAGCGATCCTGCGACCAGGGCCAGCCGTTCTTCCATGGCCTCTCGCCCCACCTGCAGCGTGTAGGCCAGGTCGTTCAGGTCAAGGCCTGCGTTTTCCGGCAAGGCGATGAAAGCCGAGAGCTGGCGCGCCTGCGCAAGCAAGCGCTCTTCATTGCGCGCCGAGAGCACCACCGCAACCGGCCCGGCATCGACCGCCGCCGACGCCGGCGCGATGTACTCCTCCAGCACCACGTGTGCATTCACGCCACCAAAGCCGAACGAGCTCACGCCCGCGCGGCGCGGCAGCGGCTGGCCTTTCGCGTCGCGCAGCGCTTCCCATTCGCGTGTTTGCTGCACCACGTAGAACGGGCTGCCGTCCAGGTCGATGTAGGGGTTCAGCGTCTCGCTGTGCAGGCTCTTGACCAAGGTCTTGTGCTTCATCTGCAGCAGCACCTTGACGACGCCTGCCACACCGGCTGCGAGTTCCAGGTGGCCGATGTTGGTCTTGACCGAGCCCAGGCCGCAGTGCGGTGCTGCGACTTCGCTGTCACCGGTGGCGGCATACAGCTCCTTGAACGCGGCCTTGAGCCCGTTGATCTCCACCGGGTCGCCCAGCGGCGTGCCGGTGCCGTGGGCTTCGATGTAGCTCACGGTGCGCGGGTCGATGCCAGCGTTGCGGTGTGCCTTGGCGATCACCGCGGCCTGCGCCACCGGGTTCGGGGCCGTCAGGGAATTGGCGCGCCCGCCGTGGTTCTCCGCGCTGCCGCGCACCAGGCCGTGGATGTGGTCGCCGTCGCGCTCGGCGTCCGACAGGCGCTTGAGCACCAGCATCGCCACGCCTTCACCACGCACATAGCCGTTGGCATTGCTGGCGAAGGTCTTGCAGCGGCCATCCTCGCTCAGCATGCCGGCCTTGTTGAAGCTGATGTGCATTTCCGGCGTGACCATGGTGTTCACGCCACCGGCGATGGCCAGGCCGCAGTCGCCACGCTGGATCGCCAGGATGGCCCGCCGCAGCGCCACCAGCGAGCTGGAGCAGGCCGTTTCCACCGGCTCGCTGGGCCCATGCCAGTCGAGGAAATAGCTCATGCGGTTCGGGCCGACCGAGGGCACGCCACCGGTGGACGAATAGGCTTCGCCGCCCAGGCTCACGCGGTTCAGCAGCGTGCCGTAGCCGGCAGCACCGGTGCCGACATAAATGGCTGTGTCGCTGCCCGCCAGCGCCGGCCCGGCATAGCCGGCGTCTTCCAGCGCCTTCCAGACGTGCATCATCATCAGCCGCTGCTGCGGATCCATCAGCCTGGCTTCCTTCGGCGAGATGCCGAAGAACATGGGGTCGAACTGATCGATGCCGGCCATGAAGCCGCCCCACTTGATGTGGGTGCGGTTCTGCTCGTGCGCCGGGTCGCCGAACCATTCGCGCCAGTCCCAGCGCTCGGGCGGGATCTCGGTGATGCAGTCCTGGCCCTGGGCCAGCACGCGCCAGAAGGCCTCAAGGTCCGGCGCCTGCGGGAACTGCCCGCTCATGCCGATGATGGCGATGGGCTCGTCCAGCGCCTGGCGCTGGCTCACCACCGCTGCCGGGCGGACCAGGCTGGCGCGCCCGCGCGACCGGGGGCGTTCGACCGCAGGTTCCTGCGCGAGCATGGGGGCCATGGCGTCTGTCATCTCGGCGACTGCTGGTGCGAGCAGCGGTGCGAGTGCCGCGTGGTGCTCGCTCGCCAGGTGGCCGGCCAGCGCGTCCAGCGTGGGATGCTCGAAGAAGATCGTCGGCTTCACATCGATCCGGTACTGCTGGCTCAGCGCATTGCCGAATTCGGTCAGCGAGATGGAGTCGAAACCGTATTCGCTGAGCGCCGTGTCGCCATCGATGTCTTCGGGCTTGACCTTGATCAGCTGCGACACCATCTCGACCAGCATGCGCCTGACCTTGTCCTGCAGCACGCTGCCAGCCGGGGCGGGCACGGCGGCAGGCACCGGCCTGTCGTCCTGCGGGGCACTGCCCATTGGCGAGCGCACGCCGAACTGCCGCAGGCGCACGCAGACGGCACCCTGCTCGTCGCAGAGGTCGATGTCGAAGCGTTGCACGGACTCACCGGCCTGGCTGCCGGGGCAGCGCTGCGCGATGGCCCACATCGCCAAGGTGCACGGCGCGAAGGTCTCCAGGCTGCCAAGCGCAAAGGGCAGCATCAACTGAGGCTCGCCCACTTGCAGGCCCAGCGTGGCCTGCAGGGCCGCGTCCACCAGACTGGGGTGCAGCTGGTAGTCCGGCCAGGTGGCCTGCACCGCCTCGGGCAAGACCAGCCGTGCCAGCACCTGGCCGGCGCCGACAAACAGCTCGTGCAAGCCGCGGAACGCGGGGCCGTAGCGCAAGCCCATGCGGGCGAAGCGCTCCTGGCACTGCGCGCCGCTGAGATGCGCCGCGTCGCAGCGTTGGCGCAGCGCCGCCAGGTCGTGGGCCTCGACAGGAAGCTTCGCGAGCTCGGACCTGGCCATGCCCTGGCTGTAGACCACAGCCTCGTCGCCAGCGCCTTCGCCGCGAATCTCGAAACCGAGCTCGCCGTTCGCCTCCGGGTACAGCGTCACATGCACCGGTAAGCCGCCCTCGCCCACCGCGATCGGCCGCTGCCAGGCCACGTCATGCAAGGCGATGCGACCGGCCTCGCCCAGCACTTTGCTTGCGGCCTGGCGCGCCATTTCCAGCTGGGCCGCAGCGGGCAGCACACGCGCCTCGCGCACCACGTGATCGGCCAGGAAAAAGGCCTCGCCGCTCAGCTGCGTGCTGAAGCGCAGGCCGTCCAGGTCCGAGGTGTTGCGGTGAAGCAGCGGATGCAGGGCTGCCGTCGCGGCAGCGCCGGCTGGCTTTGCATCGTCCGTCCGCACCCAATGCCGCTCGCGGGCAAAGGGATAGGTCGGCAGGCTGATGCGGCGTGGCCGCACCGCGCCGTAGAGGCGCTGCCAATCCACCGCCATGCCCTTGACCCACAGGTCCAGCAGTTTGCCCAGCTTGCCCTTGGCCATCCAGGCCTCGGCGATGGCGGCCATGTCCTCGTCACCCGCCAGCGCGGCCAGCGTGTCCTTGTGCGCCTTGACCTGGCCCCGGTAGACCTCGGCCATGGCGAGCTTGCCGGCAAGGTGGTCGGCGAGCCTCTCGCGCAGCTCCGCCAGCGAACCGACAACCAGCGCAAGGCGCTCCTCCATGGCCTTGCGCCCCACCTGCAGCGTGTAGGCCAGGTCGGCCAGCACGATGCCGGGCTCGGCTTCGATGGCCGCAAGCAGCTGCTGCACCTGTTCGGCGAGCTGGGACTCGGTGCGCGCCGAGAGCACGACGGCGACCGGGCCTGCATCGACAGCCGCCGACGCCGGTGCGATGTACTCCTCCAGCACCACGTGTGCATTCACCCCACCAAAGCCGAACGAACTGACGCCCGCGCGGCGCGGCAGCGGCCGGCCCTGCGCGTCGCGCAGCGCTTCCCATTCGCGTGTTTGCTGCACCACGTAGAACGGGCTGCCGTCCAGGTCGATGTAGGGGTTCAGCGTCTCGCTGTGCAGGCTCTTGACCAGAGTCTTGTGCTTCATCTGCAGCAGCACCTTGACGACGCCCGCCACACCTGCCGCCAGTTCCAGGTGGCCGATGTTGGTCTTGACCGAGCCCAGGCCGCAGTGCGGTGCCGCCACTGCGCTGTCGCCGATGGCCGCATACAGCTCCTTGAACGCCGCCTTGAGCCCGTTGATCTCCACCGGGTCGCCCAGCGGCGTGCCAGTGCCGTGGGCTTCGATGTAGGTCACGGTGCGGGGGTCAATGCCTGCGTTGCGGTGCGCCTTGGCGATCACCGCCGCCTGCGCCACCGGGTTCGGCGCCGTGAGGGAATTGGCCCGGCCGCCGTGGTTCTCGGCGCTGCCGCGCACCAGGCCGTGGATGTGGTCGCCGTCGCGCTCGGCGTCCGACAGGCGCTTGAGCACCAGCATCGCCACGCCTTCGCCGCGCACATAGCCGTTGGCGTTGCTGGCAAAGGTCTTGCAGCGGCCGTCCTCGCTCAGCATGCCGGCCTTGTTGAAGCTCACATGCGCCTCCGGCGCAACAAGGGTGTTGACCCCGCCGACGACGGCCACCGAAGCCTCGCCCTTCTGCAGCGCCGCCACCCCGCGCCGCAGCGCCACCAGCGAGCTGGAGCAGGCGGTTTCCACCGGCTCGCTCGCGCCATGCCAGTCGAACAGGTAGCTGAGCCGGTTGGGGCCGACCGAGGGCACGCCGCCGGTCGCGGCATAGGCTTCGCCGGCGAGGCGGGCACGGTTCAGCAGCGTGCCGTAGCCCGTCGCCCCGGTGCCGACGTAGATCGCCGTGTCGCTTCCCGCCAGCGCCGTGCCTGCGTAGCCGGCGTCCTCCAGCGCCTTCCAGACCTGGGCCATCATCAGCCGCTGCTGAGGGTCCATCAGCTCGGCTTCTTTCGGCGAGATGCCGAAGAACATCGGGTCGAATTCGTCGACACCCTCGATGAAGCCGCCCCACTTGACGTTGGTCTTGTTGTCTTCGGTGATCGGGTCGCCGAACCAGGCCTGCCAGTCCCAGCGCTCGCGCGGCACCTCGCCGATGCAGTCCTTGCCAGCCTGCAGGTTGCGCCAGAACTCGGCGATGTCCCGGGCCTGAGGGAAGTGGCCGCTCATGCCGATGATGGCGATGGGCTCGTCAACCACCGGCCTTCGGCTTGCGGTTGCCTGTCGCTGGTTGAAGAGATTGCGG
>NZ_VIDT01000368.1 GCF_006519715.1 Ideonella azotifigens | reverse complement strand
TCGCGGGCGGCGTCGAGCAAGGCGTTGCGTTGGGAGCTGGCAATCGGCGAACCCGAGGCCAGCCACAAGGTGCCCAGCACGCGCCGGCCGGCCATGCCCAGCGGCGAATCCAGCAGCAGCGTGTCGCTGGCATCCAGCCGGGCGCGTTCCAGCCACACGCCGGGCAGTGCCATCTGCTGGGTGATGCGACCGGCATCAAACGCCTGGTTGGCCGCCGGCAGTCCCAGCGCCAGCATTTCCCAGCCCATCATTTCGGCACCGGGTGCCAGCTCGAAGCGCAGCCGGTTTTCGGCCAGGCAGCCGCGGTAGGCAATGGTTTCCAGCGGCAGCCATTCCAGCCGCGCGCCGGGTGCGAGCTGCGCATGCACCGTCTGTGTGGCGAGCTCACCCGCGCTGCGGTAGAAGCGCGTGGCGCCAGGCGTGGTGATGACGGCGTGCGTGCCTTCGGCCTGCTGGATTTCGACCTTCAGCTCATCCCCGCCAACGATGCCACCGGGCGGATGCACCAGCACGTGGTGGCAGATGCCAGGGCCTTCGGGGTAGAGCCGCTGCAGCACGCGCAGCGGGCCGGAGTGGCGGTCCAGCGCGATGGTGCGTTCGCCATCGCGGGTGTAGTGCAGGTGCAGGTGGCCTTGCCAGCCCATGAGGTGAACGCAGTAGAAGCAGGAGCCGGCAGTGTAGAAGCTGCCGGCGCCTCGGTCTTCAGCGCGTGTGCCAGAAGCGCCGGTGCAGGGCCAGCAGTTCGTCGCGCAGCTCGGCCAGCGGGCCGATCACTTCGATGGCTTTCTGCCCGCGCGCGAACAGCTCGCGGCAGGGCAGGTCCAGCGTGGGGTTCTCGGCGTGGTTGCCGGTGAGGGCCAAAAGGTCTGCCTCGCTGGCGCCGTAGACCAGGCGGCCGATGTTGGCCCAGTACTGGGTGCCGGCGCACATGGCGCAAGGCTCCAGCGTGGTGACCAGCGTGCAGTCCCACAGCATGGCTGGCGCATACAGCCGCGCGGCCTCGCGTGCCAGCACCGATTCGGCGTGGTTCACCGTGTCCACATTGCCCTGCGTGAGCAGCACGGTCTCGCCGTCCGGCGCCACCAGCAGCGCGCCGAATGGGTGGTGGCCAGCGTCCATCGCCTGGCGGGCGATGGTGTTGGCGGCGCGCAGGTGCTTGAGGGTGTGCTCGTCGGTCCAGGTGGTGGCCATTCAGGTGTCTCTTTCAATGACCTTGCGAGCCGCGGTGGGCCCAGCCGGTGGTGCGTTTTTCGATCACCGAGAAGAATTCGTACATCAGCATCGCCATCGCGCCGACCACCATCAGTCCGGCAAACGCAAGCCCCATCTGCATCGACGAGCCGGCCGAGACCAGCAGGTAGCCGATGCCTTCGTTCGAGGCCGTCATCTCCGAGACAGTGGTGCCGACAAAGGCCAGCGTGATCGCGACCTTCAGCGAACCGAAGAAATACGGCATCGAGCGCGGCAGGCCGACCTTCATCAGCACGTCCCAGCGCCTGGCGCCGAGCACGCGCAACACGTCTTCCAATTCTGGCTCCAGCGTGGCCAGGCCGGTGGCGATGTTGACGGTGATCGGGAAAAACGAGATCAGGAAGGCGGTGAGCACCGCCGGGCCAACGCCAATGCCGAACCACACCACCAGGATGGGCACGAAGGCCGCCTTGGGCAGCGCGTTGAAGCCGGTCATCAGCGGATAGATGGCGGCATAGGCCAGGCGCGAACTGCCGATCAAAAAGCCCAGCAACACGCCGACCACGATGGCAATGCCAAAGCCCGTCATCGTGACCCAGTAAGTGCGCCAGGCGTGCTTCAGGATCTCGCCACGGAATTCGACGATCTGCTCCCAGATCTTCAGCGGGCTGGGGAAGATGAATTCGCTGACCTGCAGGCCGGTGCACAGCGCCTGCCAGATGACCAGCGTGAGCACCAGCAGGATCCACGGAGAGATGGCTTCAAGTCGCCTGGCCTTCGCTGCCGCGGTGGTCATTGCGCCACCTCCACGCCCGTCTTTCGCACGGCCCCAATGTGCCCGCGCAGCTCATGCACGATCTCCGAAAACGGCGCTGAGTAGGTGACCTCCAGGTCCCGCGGGCGCGGCAGTTCGATCTCGCGCTTGACGACGAAGCGGCCGGGGCTCTTGCTCATGACGTAGACGGTGTCGGCGAGGAACACGCTCTCGCGCAGGTCGTGGGTGACGAGGATGACGTTGAACTTCTGCGCCGCCTGCAGGTCGCGCAGCGTGCACCACAGTTCTTCGCGGGTGAAGGCGTCCAAGGCGCCAAACGGTTCGTCCAGCAGCAGCATCTTCGGCTCATGCACCAGCGCACGGCAGATGCTGGCGCGCTGCTGCATGCCGCCCGAGAGCTGCCATGGGAACTTGTCCTCGTAGCCGCCCAGGCCCACGCTTTGCAGCAGCTTGCGCGCCTTGGCTTCGTACTCGGCCTTCTTCTGCTTGAAGCTGCTGCGGTAGGGCTCGACGATTTCCAGCGGCAGCATGACGTTTTGCACGGTCGTGCGCCACGGCAGCAGGCTGGGCGCCTGGAAGGCCATGCCGGTGATCTTCAGCGGCCCGGTCACTTCCTTGCCTGCGATTTCCACCGTGCCGCGACTGGGTCGCTTCAGGCCGGTGGCCAGCTTCATGAAGGTGGACTTGCCGCAGCCCGAAGGCCCGACGATGGCGATGAACTCGCCCTCGTTCACCTGCAGGTTGATGTCTTCGACGGCGAATTTTTCCTCGGCCAGCAACTCGTCGTTGTAGGCCAGCCAGACGCCACGGAAGTCCACGAAGGAAGGCATGCCGATCTCACTTGCCGAAGATGTTGCGCTCCGCGGCGCTGGGCAGGAAGCTGCCGTTCCAGACAGTGTCGGGGTTGATGCGGCCCTTGGTCGTAAAGGCATCGGCCACCTGGCTGGCCATCAGCGCCAGGCGTGGCTTGTTGATGTCGCCAAAGCCTTCGGCTTTGGCGTCCGGCGTTGCGACCGAAGCGTCCAGCGCCATCTTCAGCCGGCGCTCTTCGAGCTCGGCGTTGATGATGCCGTCGCGCGCCTTGACCACCGCAATCGCGCCCTTGGTGTCGGCCATCACGGCCTTGGTGCCCTTGGTGAAGGCGCGCAGGAAGGCCTTCACGGCTTCCGGGTTCTTCTTGAGGAAATCTTCGCTGGTGATGATGGCGTTGCCATACAGCTTCACACCGTATTGCGGGTAGCTCATCACCGTCACGTCGGCCGGCTTCACGCCACGCGCTTCCAGGCTCAACAGCGAGGTGAACGAGAAGCCGGTGATCGCGTCCACATCGCCCTTGGCGAGCATCGTTTCGCGCAGCGCCGGGTCCATGCTGATCCATTCGACCTGGCCCACGCCGTTGGCCTTCTGGAAGATGGGAAAGCCGCGGCGGCCGGCGTCGAACACCGGCGCGCCCAGCTTCTTGCCGGTCAGGTCGGCGGGCGTCTTGATGCCGCTTTTCTTCAGCGCCAGCACTGCGGCCGGCGTGTTGTTGTAGACCATCATCACGGCGACCGGCTTGTTCGGCGCGCTCGGGTTGTTGGCCTGGAACTCCATCAGCGCGGCCATGTCGGCAAAACCCATGTCGTAGGCGCCGGAGGCCACGCGGTTGACCGCGTTGCCCGAGCCGTTGCCGGCGTCCACCGTCACGTTGAGCTTCTCGGCCTTGAACAAGCCCTTGGACACCGGCACCAGGAACAGCGCGCTGGGGCCTTCGTAGCGCCAGTCGAGCTGGAACTTGATGGTGGTCTCCTGGGCCTGGGCCGAGACACAGAGCGCGAGGGTGGCGGCAGCGGCCAGCAGGCGGCGACGGCTGGCGGAAAACAGGGGCGCGAACACGGGCATGGGATCTCCACTCAAGGCACAAAGAGACGACGCAAGAACAAGGCCGCGGTGGATCACCTTCGTTCTGCATGCAAAGCTGTATGCAATTAGTGTGCGCAAGGTGCTGCGCTGCCCGCGCCGCGTGCGCGGCGCGGGAAATCAGCCCAGCAGTTCGTGCAGCGCCGCGGCCACGACCTGGGTTGCGCGGCGCAGGTCACTCAGCTGCAGGTGCTCGTCGGCGCGCTTGGCGTTGCTCTCCAACACGGTGCGCGGGCCTGCCCCGTAAATCACTGCCGGCACGCCGTGTTCCCCATAAAGGCGCACGTCGGTGTAGAGCGGCGTGCCGGAGGTGGGGATGGCTTCGCCGAAGACACGTTCGGCCTGGCGCTGCAGCGCCTGCGCGAGCTTTTCGTGGCCGGGCAGCGGCTGCAGCGCACGCGCCAGCAGCAGGCGCTTCAGCTCCAGCCGCACGCCGTGGCTGCCAGCCACCGTCTGCTCGATCAGCGTGCGCAGCTCGGCCTCGACCTCGGTCGCGTCTTCCTCGGGAATCATGCGGCGGTCCAGCTTCAGCACCACCTTGCCGGGCACGACATTGGTGTTGCTGCCGCCTTCGATGCGGCCCACGTTCAGGTACGGGTGGCGGATGCCGGCGACGGCGGAGGTGCGCTGGCGCAGCGTCGTGTCGCTGTAGTCGTACAGCGCGTTCAGCAGGCGGTTGGCCGCGCGCAGCGCGTCCACGCCGGTCTCCGGGTAGGCTGCGTGCGAGGCCAGGCCGTGCAGCGTGGCTTCCATCTGCAGGCAGCCGTTGTGCGCGGTGACGACCTGGTAGCTGAAACCGGCAGCGATCAGCAGGTCGGGCTTGGTCAGCCCCTGGCGCAGCAGCCAGCCGGGCCCAAGTTCGCCGCCGAATTCCTCGTCGTAGGTGAAGTGCAGCTCCACCGCGCCTTGCGTGGGCCGCTGGCCCTCGGGCAGCGCGGCCAGCGCGCGCAGCGCGAAGGTGTAGCTCGCGAAGTCGCTCTTGCTGACGGCCGAGGCGCGGCCATAGAGCCTGCCGCCTTCGCCATCGTCCACCACTTCACCGCTGTACGGCCCGTGGGTCCAGCCTTCGCCGGGCGGCACCACGTCGCCGTGCGCGTTCAGCGCAATCGTCGGCCCGCCGGGGCCGAAGCGGTGCCGCACGATCAGGTTGGTGATGGACTGCATGCCTTGCGCGGCGACCTCGTCGGCCGGCACCGCATGCGCCTCGGCCTGCAGGCCCATGCCGGCCAGCAGCTCGGCGGTGCGCTCGGCGTGCGGCGCATTGTTCCCAGGCGGCGTGTCGGTCGGCACCTGCACCAGGGCCTGCAGGAAGCGGGTTTCGTCGTCGAAATGGGCGCTGATCCACTGGTCCAGCGAAGCGAAGGCGGGGTTCATGGTGTGCTCTTGTTCTGAGGAAACGCCGGGCCGCCCCAAGTTTCCTCATCCCCCTTGGGGGGCGGGCTGGGCGCCGCCCAGTCCTGGGGGCTCTCGTTCGCCAGATCCTGCAGCAGCTTGGCAAAGGCCTGCACCGCCAGGTCCATGTCGTGCGCGGTGCTGCTTTCCAGCGGGTTGTGGCTGATGCCGGCGTTTTCGCCGCGCACAAAGAGCATGGCCTGCGGCATGGCTTCGTGCAGCTTCATCGCGTCGTGGCCGGCGCCG
>NZ_VIDT01000367.1 GCF_006519715.1 Ideonella azotifigens | reverse complement strand
GGTGGCAAAGGTGTAGCTGCGGGTCTTTTGCAGCAGCCATTCAATGACGACTGCATCTCCCGCCACAAAGGCGCCTGCCACGCCCAGCGCCTTGCTCAGCGTGGCCATGTAGATCACGCGGCGCGAAGCGTTGGCACCGGTCAGCCCGGCAGCAGCAAGCACACCGCGGCCTTGCGGGCCGAGCACGCCGAAGCCGTGGGCGTCGTCGATCAGCAGCAGCGCGTCGTACTTTTCGCACAGTGCCTGCAGGCCGGGCACATCGGCCACGTCGCCGTCCATGCTGAAGACGGCATCCGTCAGCACCAGCTTGCGCGGTGCGGTGCTGGTCGCGAGCTGCGCTTCCAGCCGGCCCAGGTCCGCATGCTCGTAGCGCTGGATGCGGGCCTTCGACAGGCGCATGCCGTCGATCAGGCTGGCGTGGTTCAGCTCGTCGGAGAACATCGCGTCGCCAGGGCCCACCAGGGCCGGCACGATGCTGGCGTTGGTCGCGAAGCCAGCGTAGAAATACAGCGCCTTGGGCAGCTGCACAAAGGCCGCCAGCTCGTCTTCCAGGGCCGCATTGGCAGCGCTGTGACCGCTGACCATGGGCGAGGCGCCGGAGCCGATGCCGTAGGCGTCGATGGCCGCATGTGCGGCGGCGCGCAGTGCAGGGTCGCCGGCCAGGCCGAGGTAGTCGTTGCTGCAGAAGGCCAGCATGGACTGGCCGTCCACCGTCAACCGCGCGCCGGTTTCGGGCACGACGACACGCCGGCGGCGCAGCAGGCTGGCTTCGCCCAGCTCGGCCAGCCTGCCACCGAGTTCGTCGATCCAGCTGGCGGTCACGGCGCCGATCCTTGCGCGGTCACCACGGCACGCCAGGCCCGGGGCAGCACCAGCTCGGCCGCACAGGCCTCGGCGTCCGGCCGAGCCTGCCAGGGCAGCAAGCCCAGCAGCGGCGCGTCCATGTGCGCTTTGAGGTAGCTCAGGTTCTCGGCCGGGCAGGCCATTTCGAGATCGATGTGGTTGGCGATCCAGCCGGCCAGCCGCAGACCGCTGGCGCGGATGGCCTGCGCGCTGAGCAACGCATGGTTCAAGCAGCCTAGCCGAAGGCCAACCACCAGCACCACAGGCAGGCCCATGGCCTTGGCCAGGTCGGCCATGGTGTCGCTTTCGTTCAGCGGCACCAGCCAGCCGCCGGCGCCTTCGACCACCACCGCGTCGGCCTGGGCCTGCAGGGCACGCAGATGTTGAACCAGCGGCGCGATCTCGATGCACTGGCCGGCCCGCTCGGCCGACAGGTGCGGCGACAGGGGCTCGGGCAGCGCGACGGGGTTGTCCAGCTCGGGCGGCACGACAATGTTGGAGGCGGCACGCAGCGCCAGCACGTCTTCGCTGACCATCTGGCCGGCATGTTCCGGGTGCGGGATCAGTCCGGAAGCGATGGGCTTCATGCCGACCACGCGCACATGATGGCGGCGCAGCGCATGCAGCAGCGCGCTGCTGGCCAGGGTCTTGCCGACGCCGGTATCGGTGCCGGTGACGAAACAGCCCACCACCGCTTTTTGTTCAGACGCCATCGAGCACCCCGGCCTGGGCCGGCAGGCCGGCAGTTTCTTCGGCCAAGGTGGCGTTCAGCGCCTTCAGCGCGCCGTCTGCCAGCCACCGGCCTTCGTCTTCGGAAATCACATACGGCGGCATCGCGTACAGCGTGTGGCCGATGGGCCGCAGCACCAGGCCTTGCGCGAGCGCATGTCGAGCGTAGCGGCGCGAAAAATCAGGCAGGCTGCTGGCAACGTCCCACGCGAAGATCATGCCCTGGCGGCGCGCATGGCTGACACGTGGGTGCTGCGTCACGCCTTCGAACTGCGCCCACAGGCGTGCGCCGGTGGTCTGGTTGGCGTTGACGATGTCGGTCGACGCGATCAGGTCCAGCGTGGCCAGCGCGGCGCGGCAGGCCAGCGGGTTGCCGGTGTAGCTGTGCGAATGCAGGAAGCCACGCGCGACCTCGTCGTCGTAGAAGGCGGCGTAGACGGCATCGGTCGTCAGCACGGCAGACAGCGGCAGCGTGCCGCCGGTCAGGCCCTTGGACAGGCACAGGAAGTCGGGCAGGATGCCGGCCTGCTGGTGCGCGAACAGCGAACCAGTGCGGCCGAAGCCGACCGCGATCTCGTCGAGCACCAGGTGCACCTGGTAGCGGTCGCAGAGTTCACGCAGGCGCTGCAGATAGACGGGATGGTGCATGGCCATGCCGGTGGCGCATTGCACCAGCGGCTCGGCGATGACGGCGGCGGTTTGCGCGTGATGCGCGGCCAGCCATTCGCTCAGTGCGGCAGCGGCGCGTTCGGCCACGGCAGCAGCATCTTCACCAGGCAGCGCGCCGCGCGCGTCCGGGCTGGGCGCGGTGGCCCCCAGGCGCACAAGTGGCGCGTAGGCTTCGCGGAACAGCGCGATGTCGGTCACGGCCAGCGCGCCGACGGTTTCGCCGTGGTAGCCACCGGCGATGCCGACGAAGCAGTTCTTGCCGGGCCGGCCGGCATTGCGCCAATGGTGCGCGCTCATCTTCAGCGCGATCTCGGTCGCCGAAGCGCCGTCGCTGCCGTAGAACGCATGGCCCAGGCCGGTCAGTGCGGACAGCCGTTCGGACAGCTCGACCACCGGTGCATGCGTGAACCCGGCCAGCATCACATGGTCCAGCGACTGCAGTTGCTGCACCAGCGCCTCGCGGATCGCCGGGTGGTTGTGGCCAAACAGGTTGACCCACCAGGAGCTGATGCCGTCCAGGTAGCGCCTGCCGTCGAAGTCATGCAGCCACACGCCTTCGGCGCGGGCCACCGGGATCAGCGGCTGGGGTTCGATGTCCCGTGCATGCAGCTTCATCTGCGTGCACGGGTGCCAGACCGCCTTCAGGCTGCGGACACGCCAATCCTGGTTGGTCACGCCAGGCTCAGATCGGATCGCCACTCATGTCGGCGCCCATCTCGTCGCCCGCCTGCGGGCCGGCGACTTCGCTGCGCACTTCGACGATGCGGTTCATCGCATCGGGGAACACCAGCTTGGGCGAGACCTCGTCCAGCCGGTCCTCGTGCACCATGCCGAAGGCGGCGATGATGACCAGGTCACCCACGCTGGCGCGGCGCGCGGCCGAGCCGTTCAGCGAAATGATGCCGGAGCCACGCGGCGCCTTGATCGCATAGGTGACGAAGCGCTCGCCGTTGTTGACATTCCAGATGTGGATCTGCTCGTTGGGGCGCAGGTTGCTCGCTTCCAGCAGGTCCTCGTCAATGCCGCAGGAGCCTTCGTAGTGCAGCTCACAGTGGGTGACGGTGGCGCGGTGGATCTTGGATTTCAGCAGGGTGCGGAACATGGCAAATGTCTCTTCGGCCCTTCAGCCCATCACGTGGCGCGAGTGCAGGCCCAGGCGCTCCAGCAGTTCGCGGTCGCGGTCCACTTCGGGGTTGCCGGTGGTCAGCAGCTTGTCGCCGTAAAAGATGGAGTTGGCGCCAGCCAGGAAGCACAGGGCCTGGATGCCCTCGCCCATCTGCTGGCGGCCGGCCGACAGGCGCACGCGCGCCTTGGGCATGGTGATGCGGGCGACAGCGATGGTGCGCACGAACTCGAACGGGTCCAGCTTGTCGGTGCCGTGCAGCGGCGTGCCTTCGACCTGCACCAGCTCGTTGATCGGCACCGATTCCGGGTAGGGCTCCAGGTTGGCGATCTGCGCGACCAGGCCGGCACGCTCGGTGCGGCTTTCGCCCATGCCAACGATGCCGCCACAGCAGACCGACATGCCGGCGTTGCGCACATGCTCCAGCGTGTCCAGGCGGTCCTGGTAGTCGCGGGTGGAGATGATCTTGCCGTAGGTCTCGGGGGCGGTATCGAGGTTGTGGTTGTAGTAGTCCAGGCCGGCTTCCTTCAGCGTCACGGCCTGGTCTTCATTCAACATGCCCAGCGTGCAGCAGGCTTCCAGGCCCAGCGACTTGACCTCGCGGATCAGGTCGGCAACCTTCTCGACATCGCGGTCCTTGGGCGCGCGCCAGGCGGCGCCCATGCAGAAGCGCGTGGCGCCAGCGCCCTTGGCGGCGATGGCAGCTTCGCGCACAGCGTCCACTTCCATCATCTTGGTCGCGTCCACGCCGGTGTCGTAGTGCACCGACTGCGGGCAGTAGCCGCAGTCTTCCGGACAACCACCGGTCTTGATGGACAGCAGCGTGGCCAGCTCCACCTCGGTCGGGTCGAAATGCTCGCGGTGCACCAGCTGCGCGCGGTGCAGCAGCTCGGGGAAAGGCAGCGCGAACAGGGCTTCGATTTCCGCCACCGACCAGCGCTGCACCGGCACCGGCTTGGCCGCCTTGGGGCGCACGATCTGGATGGGCTGGGCCGAAGCAGCGGCGGTGCCGGCAGAGGAAGAGGTCACGATGGCCATGCGGGTCGACTCCAGTAAAAAACGGCGAAAGAGATGGCGGAAATCAAAAGCTCTCTCAGAGCTCGAGATTGTCGATGAGGCGGGTCTGGCCCAGCTTCGCAGCGGCCAGCGCCACCAACGGTTCACTGCCCAGTCGTTGCTCGTCGCTCGGCGGCAGCAGGTCGCTGCGGCGGCGAAGGGTCACGTAATCGGGCAGCCAGCCACGCTTACGCAGGCTTTGTGCCGCCTTGGCTTCCAACTCGGCGAGCGACGGGCCGGGCACGCGTGCGCTGGTGGCCAGCTGATGCAGCACCTGCGACAGCGCCACCGCCTCGGTGCGCTCGGCCGGCCCAAGGTAACCGTTGCGCGAGGACAGCGCCAGGCCGTCATCGGCCCGAACCGTGGGCGCGCCCAGCACCCGCGTGGGCAGCATGAACTGCTCGGCCATGCCAGCCAGCACCTTGAGCTGCTGGTAGTCCTTCTGGCCGAACACCGCGACGGCGGGCTGCACGACCTGGAACAGCTTCATCACCACGGTGCACACGCCTGTGAAGAAGCCGGGGCGGAATTCACCCTCCAGCAGGTCACCCAACGCGGGCGGCGGCTGCACTTTGTAGGTTTGGGGCTGCGGGTACAGCTCGTCCTCGGCGGGCGCAAAGACGATGTCGCAGCCAGCAGTAGCCAGCAACTCGGCGTCCTTGGCCAGCGTGCGCGGGTACTGGTCGAAGTCTTCATGCGGCAGGAACTGCAGCCGGTTGACGAAGACGCTGACGACCACTGGCGAGCCATGGCGCGCGGCTTCGCGCACCAGCGACAGATGGCCTTCATGCAGGTTGCCCATGGTGGGCACAAACGCGGTGCGCGGCTGGCCGGCCAGCACTTCGCGCAATTCGGACACCGTGTGGATCACACGCATGCAAGATTCTCCTCGCGGCCCGCAGCCGGGCCGGCTGGGCCTTGCGGCCCGGTCAGTTGCCAGGGCTGCAACACCCCGGCGACTGCGCTTTCAATAACCGTGCAGCGTCTCGTCGGGGAACAGCCCGGCCTTGACGTCCACCACGTAGCGCCGCAGCGCCTGCGCGACCGAAAGGCCCGGCGCATCGCCCTCGCTGCCGGGCTCGCGGGTGAAGT
>NZ_VIDT01000366.1 GCF_006519715.1 Ideonella azotifigens | reverse complement strand
CGCTGCAGCGGGTGCGCGAGGCCGTGGCCGCGGCCGTCTCACCGCCGCCCGCCGAGAAAGTGCTGCAGCCTTCGCAGTGCGGCAAGGTGCGCGCCAACCACTTCGAGGTCTGGTACGCCCACGCTGCATCCTGAGGGTCTGAGCTGCCGTCAGGCGCCGGCAAAGCGCAGGCATCTCTGGCGCAGGGAGTCCAGCCCTTCCCCAAGGCCTGGCATTTGGGCTCCAATCGGCACATGCCCCTGCTCACCCCTGCCGAACGCCGTGCCCTGCGCCGGCAATGCCCACACATCGTCACCGGCTTCACGACGCTGACGCCTGCCGAGGAGTTTGCCGCGATGGCGGCCTGGTGCGAGGCGCAGCAGGCCGAGCACGACATGTATGGCGAGGGTGCGCTGGTCGAGGGTTTCGAGGCCAGGGTGGCAGGCTTGCTGGGCAAGCCGGCGGCGGTGTTCATGCCCAGTGGCGTGATGGCGCAGCTGGCGGCGGTGCGCATCTGGACCGAGCAGGCGCGGCTGCCGCGCTTCGGCCTGCATGCCACTTCGCACCTGGCGCAGCACGAGGAGCAGGCCTTCGAGGCTTTGTTGCAATGCCACGGCGTGGTGCTGGGCCATGCGCTGCGGCCGCTGTTGGCGGGTGACCTGGCGGCTTGCAGGCAGCCGCTGGCCTGCCTGCTGGTGGAGCTGCCCATCCGCGAGGCCGGGGGCCAGTTGCCGAGCTGGGACGAGCTGACCGAACTGTCTGCTGCGGCGCGCGAAAGAGGCATCGCGCTGCACATGGATGGCGCGCGGCTGTGGGAGAGCGTGGCTTTCTATGGCCGGCCGCATGCAGAGGTGGCGGCGTTGTTCGATTCGGTCTACGTGTCCGTCTACAAAGGCATTGGCGGCGTGGCCGGCGCGGTGCTGGCCGGCAGCGAGGACTTTGTCGCCCAGGCCCGGCTGTGGCGACGCCGCTTTGGCGGCACGCTGCATCACCTGAGCCCGATGGTGGTGTCCGCCGCGATGCGCTTCGACGAGCGCCTGGCGTTGATGCCCGCGCTCTACGCCCGCACCGTGGCCTTCGCCGAAATGCTGAACGCCGTGCCCGGCCTGCGCGTGAACCCGGGCTTGCCGCACACCAACATGTTCCACCTCTATGTGGACGCGCCGATGGACGCGCTGATGGCCGCCCGCGACGCGCTGGGCGCAGAGACCGGCCACTGGCTGCTGGACCACATCCGCGCGGCCGAGGTGCCTGGCTGGAGCCTCAGCGAGCTGTACCTGGGCGACCGGCTGCTGTCGCTGGACGACGCGGTGCTGGCGCCGCTGTATGCGCGGCTGCTGTCAGACGCGCGGCAGGTGCCGCGCTGAGCGCCCCGACATCGGTTCAGGAAGGGGCCCGCCAGCGCTCGCGCAGGTCGTCCAGCGCGGGCACGCAGGCCATCACCACCAGCACCAGCGCGAGCGGCACGGTGCACAGGTAGCCAAAGCCCTTGAAGCCCCAGGCGCCCAGCAGACCGCCGAGGAAGAAGCTGGCGGCCAGCGCGAGCAGCATGCGCAACCGCTCGCTGTTGGCCCGCACAGGCGGCGCGCTGCTGCGGCTGTCGTTCCAGTAGACCAGCTTGCCCAGCTCGATGCCGATGTCGGTGATGGTGCCGGTGATGTGGGTGGTGCGGATCTCCGAATGCGTGATCTTGGACATCACCGCGTTCTGCAGGCCCATGATGAAACACAGCAGCATCACCGTGCCCGGCACGAACAGGCCGCGCAGCCCTTCGAGCTGCGCGCCGGCCAAGCCAAAGCACAGCAGCAGCCCGGCCTCCAGCAGCAGCGGCCAGGCATATTCGGCGAACAGCTGGCGCCGCCGCGCATGGTTGACCAGCACCGCCGAGGCCATCGCGCCCAGCACGAAGCTGACCAGCCCGCCCAGGCCTGAGAGCACCACGTCGCTGACGCCCAGCACCAGGTTGTCGGCCATGGCCGAGACGATGCCCGTCATGTGCGAGGTGTACTGGTGCACCGCCAGGAAGCCGCCGGCATTGGTCGCTCCGGCCACGAAGGCGAGCGTGTAGCCCAGGTGGCGGTTGGCCTGTGCCGTGCGGGTGCGGCCGGTCAGGCGTCTGGCGTAGTTCAGCGGCATGAGAGAAGGCTCCGTGCAGGCCGGCTCGCGCGGCCTGCACCGAGTGTGCCTCCAAAAGAACCGCCGCCATGCCCCTTCCCGCGGGGCTGGCTGCTCAGCCGGTCAAGTCGATCAGCGCTTGCGGCCGGGTGCTGGCGCGGCCAGGCTGGCCATCGCCGGCTTGGAGGACGAGGTGGCGACGACCACCGCCTCGGGCTTTGGCGCCTGCTTGGGCTTCTTCGCTTCCTTGTTGCCTTGCTTGTGTGACTTGGTCATGGTTTTCCTTGGCGTTGTGCCGGTGCGAGCGCGGTTGCAGGGGCGGCCGCTCGCCTTGGCGATGAACCACCATGAGGCCGCGCGTGCCGGCCGTCTGTGTGGCAGCGCACATGCCGCCCAATGCATGGGCTCAGGGCTCAGGCGGTGGCGATGCCTGGGCTTCGCCTACCATTCGTTGCATCGAGCGAATCACACTGGAACACGAGGGGTCGAGCGCATGAGCACAAGTGATCAGTCCAGTGAAGGCGGCGTTGGCCCGATCTACGACGAAGCAGGCTTCGATGCGGTGGTGAACCTGATTGCCGCGGCCCGCCAGCGCGCGGTGCAGGCCGTCAACACGCAGCTGATCGACTTGTACTGGTAGGTGGGTGGCGTGATCAGCCGCAAGATTGCTGCGGCCGAGTGGGGCGAAGGCGTGGTGAGCGAACTCGCGCGCCACATTGCCCGCAGCCAGCCGGGACTGCGCGGTTTCACCCGGCCAAACCTGTACCGCATGCGGCAGTTCTACTAGGCCTACCAGGGCGATGAAATCGTCTCGCCGCTGGTGAGACAACTGCCCTGGACGCACAACCTCATCATCCTGAGCCAGAGCAATCGTCCGGAAGAGCGCGAGTTCTATCTCCAGATGGCTGTTCGTGAGCTGGAGCGCCAGTTCAAGTCCGCACTGTTCGAGCGCAGCGTGTTGCAGCCAACCCATGTTTCTGCCGCGCTGAAACAGATGCAGCCCGGGGCCGCAGCCGTCTTCAAGGACAGCTACGTCGTTGAGTTCCTCGACCTGCCCGAAAGCCACAGCGAAGCCGATCTGCATGCGGGTCTGCTGGCCCAGCTGAAGAAGTTTCTTGTCGAGCTTGGGCGGGACTTCTGCTTCATCGGTTCCGAGGTGCCGCTGCAGGTGGGCCGGCGCGACTTTGCGCTGGACCTGCTGTTCTTCCACCGGGGCTTGAATTGCCTGGTGGCGATCGAATTGAAGGTGGGCCGCTTCGAGCCCGAATACGTGGGCAAGCTGGCGTTCTACCTGGAAGCGCTGGACCGCGACCTGAAGAAGCCGCACGAGAACCCTGCCATCGGCGTGCTGCTTTGCGCCAGCAAGGACGACGAGGTCGTGGAGTACGCCCTCAGCCGCACAGCCTCGCCCGCGCTGATTGCCGAGTACCGCGCACAGCTGCCCGACAAGGCGGTGCTGCAGGCCAAGCTGCATGAGTTCTACCAGCTGAACCTGGCGAAGCAGGCGCCGGACGAATGAACTTGCCGAGGCCCCGACGCCTCGCCGCAGTGGGATAGGCCCCCCCGGGCCAATGCCCTGGCGCGGTCCCTGCTTTTGGGCAACAGTCGCGGCGACGCCGCTCCACTTCTGCTGTTTGTGACCACTCTTGCGCCCTCCGCCGCCGATCCGGCCGCGACGAATCCATCCGACCCGCGCAGCCGCGCGGACCGTGCCTTCTTCGGCCACCCGGCCGGTCTGGGCTGGCTGGCCTTTTGCGAGCTGTGGGAGCGTTTCTCCTATTACGGCATGCAGGCGCTGCTGGTGATCTACCTCAGCAACTACCTGTTCCTGCCCGAGCACATCGGCCAGGTGGCAGGCATCGATGCACTGCGCGCGGTGATCGAAGGCGTGACCGGGCCGCGCAGCACGCAGCAGCTGGCCTCGGTGGTGTTCGGCCTGTACGCCGGGCTGGTCTACCTGACGCCGATCTTCGGCGGGCTGGTGGCCGACCGCTGGCTGGGCCGCACCCGCACCATCGTCATCGGCGCCACGCTGATGGCGCTGGGCCATTTCCTGATGGCCTTCGAGGCCAGCTTCCTGCTGGCGCTGGCCTGCCTGCTGCTGGGCGTGGGTTGCTTCAAGGGCAATATCGCGGCGCAGGTGGGCTCGCTCTACGCGCCCGGCGACCGGCGCCGCGCCAGCGCGTTCCAGATCTTCATGCTGGCGGTGCAGGTCGCGGTGATCCTGGCGCCGCTGGTCTGCGGCACGCTGGGCGAGAAAGTCGCCTGGCACTGGGGTTTTGGCGCTGCCGGCGTGGGCATGGTGATCGGCCTGTTCGTCTACCTGGCCGGCCGCCGCTGGCTGCCGCCGGAGGACTTGAAGGGCGACAAGCAGGTGGTGACAGCCACCGCGCCGCGCACGCCCATGGCCTCGGCCGAAAAGGCCAGGCTGGTGCTGCTGGTCGCGATGATCCCGGTGCTGATGCTGTCCATCGTCGGCAACCAGCAATACAACAACGCCTTCCCGCTGTGGTCCCAGGCGCACATGGACCTGCTGCTGTTCGGCTGGCAGATCCCGGTCACCTGGCTGCAGGCTGTGGACGCCATCATCAGCACCGCGACGATGGTGCTGTCCATCGCTTTCTGGCGCTGGTGGGCCACGCACCGCACCGAGCCGGACGAGCTGGTCAAGATGGCGCTGGGCTCGCTGCTGGCGGCCGGCGGGCCTGCGCTGATCGCCGTGGCGGCCATGTTGATCGAAGGCACCGGCGAGAAGGTCAGCCTGGTCTGGACGCTGGGCTACACCTTCGTCAACGACCTGGGCTTCGCCAACATCCTGCCGGTCGGCCTGGCGCTGTATTCGCGCACCGCGCCGCGCCGCTTCGAAGGCCTGATGATCGGCGTGTACTACCTGCACCTGTTCTTTGGCAACACCTTCGTCGGCTGGCTGGCCGGGCTGCTGGAAGTCATGCCCGGGCGGGACTTCTGGGCCCTGCACGCGGCGCTGGTGGCCTCGGCCGGCGTGCTGCTGCTGGCATTGCGCTTCTTCTTCGGCAAGCTGTTGTTGCCCGAGGAAGACGCAGCTGCCTCCAAGGCCTGAGCGGCACTCAACTGTCGCCAGCGGGTGCCGGCATCACCCGCACCGCATTGCCCACCCGCAACTCGCCGCCGCGCAGCACCCGCGCGGTGATGCCGCCATGCCCGCGCATCGCGTTGTAGCCACCCGGCCCCAGCGTCGCCTCCATCTTCGAGCATGGGTCGCAAGGCCCGGTGACCTGCAGCAGCACCTCGTCGCCCAGTTGAACGACGAGCGGCTGGTCCGCAAACGGCGAACGCAGCGCCAGCAGGTTCAACCCGCTCACCACCAGGTTGCGCCGCAGCAGCCCGGCGTCCACCGCTGACTGCCCCAGCCAGGCGGCCACCAGCGGCAGATGCTCCGCCTGGAT
>NZ_VIDT01000365.1 GCF_006519715.1 Ideonella azotifigens | reverse complement strand
GCCTCGCCCTTGAGCGTGCCGTGGTACTGGGCCACGGCCGCGAAGGCCGGCAGGAACAGCGCGTATGGCAGGTCGTTGCGCGGGCTGAATTCCAGCGCCTGGAAATCCATCGCGGTCGAGACCAGGATCAGGCCGGCCAGCGGCACGCCGGCATCGGCCAGGGTTTCGGTCATCGCCGCGCAACGCGTCGTGCCGTAGCTCTCGCCGCACAGCAGCACCGGCGAGCCCCAGCGGCGGTGCCGCGTGAGCCATTCACACACGGCGTCGGAAAGCACCGCGATGTCGCCGTCGACCGAGAAGTGCTTCTTGCGCACCTCGTCGCCGGCCGACAGTGAGCTGCCGGTGTGCGGCGGGTCCACGAACACCAGGTCGAACTGGGCCAGCCAGCTCAGCGGGTTGTCCTGCACCACGTAGGGCGGCGGCGGCATCTGGCCGTTGTCGAGGATGGTGACCCGCTTCGGGCCCATCAGGCCGATGTGCAGGAAGGCCGACGAGGCGCCCGGACCGCCGTTGAAGGCAAAGCAGATCGGCCGCTGCACAGCAGCAGCGGCCGGCTCACTGCCTTCCGGCGCTTCGAGCTGGTAGGCGGTGGTGAAGATGGCCGCCTCGGGCTCGGGCGATTGGCCGGGCACATGAGAAAACGCCGGCACGAAGCCGGCGTCGACCCGGTAGCGCAGGCGCTGGCCGGGCAGCTGCAGCTCACCCTGGGCGCGCAGCGGCGCACTGGCCAGGGCTTGTTGCACCGCCTCGCGCTGGCGGCGCACCGCCTCGGCTTCGGCGGGCGTGGGAACCGGTGGGGGAGTAGGCGTCGTGGTCATGCAATGTTGGCGCGGCGAAGCACGCAAGGCATCTGGTGGCGGTGAGAAAACGGCCGCCGCCGCTCACGGCGACGGCCCCTGGAAGCCGCCGGCGCGGAAGGTCAGCACAAGGGTGTCGCGGTGGCCTTCGGCCCCGGGCACCAGCGGCTGGATGGGCGTGGATTCATGGATCACGCGCTCGTCGTCCAGCAGCAGCGTGCTCCAGCGCTGGTCCAGCGTGAAGCGCTGGCCCTCGCGGCCCTGGGCGGCGAAGACACGCGTCTCTGCACCCTTGATGCCTTCACGCGAAACCAGCGTCACGCTGACCAGGTCCACGCCGTCGCGGTGGGCGCCTTCGGGCGTCGGCCGGCCAATGCCGTCGGTGGTGTCGATGCGGAACGGGTGCGCCTCGACGTACCAGCTGCGCTCGCCCTTCAGCGCCGAGGCGCGCGCGGCAAGGGCCGCAAGCCAGCGCTGCCACAGCGGGTCAGTCACCAGGCCAGCTTCGATCGGCTCGAAATGGCGCTCGATGCCGCCGTGCAGCGCGTTGTACTCGACTGGCTGCCAGTGTGGCCGCTGCGGCACCAGCGTGACCTGCTCTCCTTCGACGATGAAGCAGGCATGGCGGCGGCGGCGGTAGCGGCCACCGTCGCGCAGGTAGGCGTCTGCCGGCAGCCGGTCCCAGTGGGACAGCCAGGGTGCGAGGTCGTTGGCGGTGCAGTGCAGCAGGCCGAACAGGCCATCGGCGTCCAGCACGGCAAAGCCCTGGCGGGCCAGCGTGGCGTCGATCTCGGCCAGCGGGGTGACGGGAGGAGCGAGCATCATGATGCGCGGATTGTCACCGCTGCGCGCAAGCGCTTTGCTCAGGAACGGCCCGCCCTCAGCCCGGCAGCCGGGCCGGCGTGAATGTGCACCGGCAGACTGTGACTTTTCTCACAGCAGCCACCCCTCATGCGCCCCGCAGCCCGGGACCGGTCCGTCTGCGCCTCGATCGGGATCTCCATCTCTGGTGGCGCACCGCGGCGGGCTGTGTTTTCGCGGCGCGGTAACCGGTGCCGAAGGCCTAGCGCTGGACGCGATGTTCGGCCCAGCTGAACCGCTCGAACCCTGAGCAGACGCAGGCAGGAATGACCCGGCGGGGTCAGACTTGAACCAAGGCCCTCTGGGACCCTGGCGGGGCGCCTCGCCTGGCCATGACCACACGCATGCGGTCCAGGACGGCATCCAGAACCGTGGCCAGTTGCGATGTGGGCGCGTCGATCGGCGCGGCGGTGCGCAACGCGCTCTCCAGCGCAGTACAGGCCTGCGCCACGCCATCCAGGCCCAAGGAGGCCGAAGCTTCGCGCAGCGTGTGCGCGCTGCGCTGCAGCGCGCCAAGATCGGCCTGCGCCAGCAGCGCCATCAGGCGTGCTCCCGCGTCCCGCTCCAGCGCCTCGAACTTGGTCAGCAGTCGCCAGGCCAACATGTCATCGCCGAGCACGCGACTCCGCAGCGCGGCGTAGTCCAGCCCTGGGATCTGCGGATCGCATCCGCCAGCCGGTGCTTCGGCTGGCGCGCCCATGGTGGCCTGCGTGCTCGTTTGGCGGACAGGTGCCTCGTGCGGGATCCACCTCAACAAGGTGTCGAGCAGACCCTCTGGAACCAGCGGCTTGGCCACATGGTCGACCATCCCAGCCTCGAAGCACAGCGCACGGTCCTCCGCGAGCGCGGCAGCCGTCATGGCGATCACCGGCAGCGCCGCCCAGGCGGCACGCCCGCGTATGCGCCGGGTCGCCTCGAGCCCGTCCATGACGGGCATGTGCAGGTCCATGAGCACCGCATCGAAGGGCTGCCCTGCCGGATCCTCCAGTGCCGCAAGCGCCTGCACGCCGTCGTCCGCGACACGCACCTCCAGGCCCATGCGCTCGAGGATCCGCCGCGCCACGATCTGATTGACCATGTTGTCCTCCACCAGCAGCACGCGGGCCCCAGCCAGCGGTGCCGCGCGGCGCAGCAACCATTCGGCCTGCGATGTCGGGGACGGCAACTCCAGGATCCGCTCCCCCGCGCTTGCCGCAGGGCCACGCAGGCCCGCCAGCGCGGCGGCTTTCTGCATGGCTGCGAGCAAGGGCGTGGCCAGCATCGGCTTGACCAGCACCACATCTGCCGGAAAGTCAGTGGCTGTATCGCTGGCCGCGGTGTGGGCCGACGAGAACATCACCACCACAACCGGGCGCTCCGTGCCATCGCCCGCTTGCCTCAGTTCGCGCAGCAGCGTGCGATGCTCGTCCGCGGCGAGCATCTGCCCGTCGAGCAGTACCACGTTGAACGGGTCGCCCGTGCCCCGGGCCTGCTCCACCTGCGCGACCGTGCCGCACGCCTCACGGGAGCAGGTCACCCTCACTTTCCAGGCCTGCAACTGAACCTGCACTCCCCGCGCCGCCGCGCAGGACTCGTCGACCAGCAGCACGCGCAGGCCCTCCAGGCCGACCTGCGTTGGAACGGCGGCCGTCTGCGATGTGTCGCGCAGCAGGGCCGCCGTGAACCAGAATTCGCTGCCACGCCCGAGAACACTGTTCATCCCGATCTCGCCGCCCATCATCCCGACCAGGCGGCGGCAGATCGTCAGCCCGAGGCCGGTGCCGCCGAAACGGCGGGTGATCGAACTGTCGGCTTGCGTGAATGCATTGAACAGGCCGGCATGGTGCGCGACATCAATGCCGATGCCACTGTCGCTCACCGCAAAGCGCAACAGGCAGTGCTGGGCGTCGGCCGCCGGCAGTTCCCGCACCTCGACATGGACGTGGCCATGCTCGGTGAACTTCACGGCATTGCCCACGAGGTTGTTCAGCACCTGCGACAGGCGCAGCGCATCCCCCACCAGTTGCAGCGGTAGTTCGGGCGGCAGGTCGACGACGAGCTCCAGGCCCTTCTGGCCGACACGGGCGGCGAAGACATCGACCGTGCGCTGCAATACCTGCTCCAGGTTGAAGCCCGCCTGCTCGAAGCGCAAGTGACCGGCCTCGATCTTCGAATGGTCGAGCACATCGTCGAGCAATCCCATCAGCGCGACTGCCGCGGTGTGGACCTTGTCGAGGTCGTCGCGCGCACCGGCCGGCAGCTCGTCTTCCAGCGCCAGGCGGCTCAAGCCGACAATGGCGTTCATCGGCGTGCGTATCTCGTGGCTCATGTTGGCCAGGAATGCGCTCTTGGCGCGCATGGCGACCTCGGCCGAGTCGCGCGCCAACACCAGCGCATCCAGGACCTTGCGCTGCTCGGTGACGTCGTTGGCAAAGAGCAGCAGGTGGGCTTGCCCCTCGCGCAGGATGCGCGCCAGCCTGCAGTCCAGGCGCGGCATTGCACCCGCCCCGCCGATCAACTCGACATCGCAGCGGCGCTGCTGGCCGTCCTCCAGCGTGGCCCGGGCGGGTTCGACCAGCGACGGGGCGTGCTGCGCCAGCCAGTCCCAGAGCCCCAGCCTGCCAAGCCGCTCGGCGTCGGTGCCGAGTGCGCAGTCGAGCGCGCGGTTCGACATCACGCAGTGGCCGTCAGCGCGGTAAACGCCGCAGCCGACCGGGTCGGTGTCGATGATCGCCTCGGCGAACCGCGCCAGCTCCTCGGCCCGCGACTGGGCCTGCCGGATCGCGGTGACATCGGTCGCCGTGGCGTAGAAGCCCCGCACCACGCCCTCGTCGTCGGCATCGGGGCGCAGGTTGAACAGCGCATGGCGCGTGGCGCCGCCGACGGTGGCGACGAAATCGTGCCCGAAGGCTTGCGGCTGTCCCTTCAGAACGGCATTGATCTGGCCCTCGTAACGCGCGAAGTGCAGCGGCCCGATCACGTCGCGCAAATGCCTGCCGGGCAAGGTTCGCGCGTTGACCCCGAGCCAGCTGCGATGGGCCCGGTTGCCGAAGCGGTTGCGCAACTTGCTGTCCCAGTAGCCGACGACACTCGGTGTGTGATCGAGAATGGCACGCAGATCGCGCCTGCTCACGACGATCTGCGCCGCCTGCTCTTCGACACGCCGTTGCAGCTTCAGCTTCAGGGAATCGATCTCCCGGCGCATCTGCTGGTGCTCGAGTGCCCGTTGGATGGCACGTGTCAGGATGTCGGTGCTGAGCTGGAACTTGGGCAGATAGTCGGCCGCGCCATCGCGAAGCGCCTGCACCGCCAATCCCTCGTTGCCCGCGCCGGTGATCATGATGATCGGGCAGTCGCGCAACGCCTCGCGGTGCAGTGCCGGCAGCAGTTCCGCGCCGGTGGCCGCGCCAAGCTGGTTGTCCAGCATCACGCAGTCGAATTCATGCTCGCGCACCAGGCGCAACGCATCGGCGCCATTGGCTGCCTGCATCGAATGCACGTCCCAGTCCGCCCGCGTCAGCAGGCGCAGCACACGCTCGCGGTCAACGTCGTCATCGTCAACTACAAGCAGGTGGATGGCCAGGCGTTGGGCCGTCGTGCCGACCGTGCCGGCGGCAACCATGGCAGCGCTCATTGCCGCCCTCATGGCAAGCGCACGGCAAGCCGGTACGACACCAGCAGCTGCGCCAATTTCGCAAACTGCGGCCCGACCAAGGCCTTGACCATGTAGCCCGCGACATTCTCGTGATAGGCCCGCACGCGGTCCGCGTCGGCATCGGAAGTGGTGAGCACGAACACCACCTCGTCGCAGAGCGCCGGGTCCGCACGCAGCTGCTGCAGGAACTCGAAGCCGTCCATGCGCGGCATGTTCAGGTCCAGCAGCACGA
>NZ_VIDT01000364.1 GCF_006519715.1 Ideonella azotifigens | reverse complement strand
GTGCTGCAGCGGCGCGTGTTGCGCACGGGCGTGAGCCGCGCCGACCAGGCCGAGCGCGACGCGCAGTCCTGCGACATCCCATCCTGAACTTGAACCGACCGGAGCCACGATGCCCGCCATGCACTACACCGTCCGCTGGCCCGACGCCAGCGAGACCACCTGCTACTCACCTTCGCTGGTGATCCAGGACTTCTTCACGCTGCAGCAGGACTACCCGCTACCCGAATTCCTGCGCCGCCTGCGCGAAGCCACGGCCATTGCCAACGAACGTGTGCAGGCCAAGTTCGGCTTCACCTGCTCGCGCGCCAGCGATCAATTGGGCGACACCGAGCGTCGCGCCCAGACGTTTGCCCAGACGCCGGAAGCCAGCGTGAGACTGCTGGCTTTTGGACCGGCTGGTTGAGGCATCTTTTTAATCGAATCCGACCCGACCTACAACTTCCGCGATGACCTCCCCGTTCGCACTGAGCCTGTCGAAGTGCCCGCGTCGAGCTGCGCGCCGGCTTCGACAGGCTCAGCCCGAACGGTGTGTGTTGCCACGGAATGTGAGATCTTCATGTCAACACACTGGAAAGGCGCCACGCCATGTCTGTATCTCTCCCTCATCATTCCGTGCTCATCGTTGGTGGCGGTCAGGCCGGGCTGTCGCTCAGCCATCACCTGCAGGCCGCGGGTGTGGACCATCTGATCCTGGAGAAGCACAAGGCCATGCACACCTGGCGCACGCAGCGCTGGGACAGTTTCACGCTGGTCACGCCGAATTGGCAGTGTGCATTGCCGGGGCATCCGTATGACGGGCCCGATCCGCATGGCTTCATGAACAAAGGCGAGATCGCGGCCTACCTGGACGGGTTCCGGGCCAAGCTGCAGCCACCGCTGCGCGAAGGCGTGACGGTCGATTCGGTTCGGCCGCTGCCCGGTGGCGGCTTCCAGGTCCGCAGCAGTGACGGCGAGTACACGGCTGGCCAGGTCGTGGTCGCTTCCGGCGGCTACCACCAGCCCATCGTGCCGCGGCTGGCCGAGCGCTTGCCGGCCTCGGTCACGCAGCTGCATTCGGCCGACTACCGCAACCCCGATCAGCTGCCGCCGGGTAAGATGCTGGTGGTGGGCGCCGGGCAGAGCGGCGCGCAGATCGCCGAGGACCTGCACCTGGCCGGCCGCGAGGTCGTGCTGGCGGTGGGCGACGCGCCGCGCTGCGCGCGCTTCTACCGCGGGCGCGACGTGGTCGACTGGCTGGCCGACATGGGCTACTACGACATGCCTGTCACTGCCCACCCGCTGCGCGAAGGCGTGCGCGACAACACCAACCACTACGTGACCGGCCGCGACGGCGGGCGCGACATTGACCTGCGCCGCTTCGCCCTTGAAGGCATGCAGCTTTACGGCTCGCTGCAGGCACTGGACGGCGACACGCTGCGCTTTGCGCCCACGCTGCGGGCCGCGCTGGACGGCGCTGACCGCACCTACAACGGCATCAACGCCAGCATCGACCAGCACATCGCGCGGCAGGGCCTCGACGCGCCGCCGCCCAGCGTCTACACGCCGGTGTGGCAGCCGGAGGGCGAGCGCGAGACGCTCTCGCTGGCGGCGTCCGGCATCACCTCGGTCATCTGGTGCATCGGCTTCTCACCGGACTTCCGATGGCTGGACGCGCCGATCTTCAACGGCCGTGGTCACCCGGTGCATGAACGCGGTGTGACCGCCGTGCCAGGCCTCTACGTGCTGGGCCTGCCGTGGCTGCACACCTGGGGCTCCGGCCGTTTTTCGGGCGTCGCGCGCGATGCGGCCTTCCTCGCCGAGCGCATCCAGGCCTTCCAGCCGGCAGCGCAGGCAGGCCGGGCGGCCCAGGACCTGGCGATGGCTGCCTGAGGCCAGGGCCCGCCGGTCTGCGTCAGTGCCCCCGCAGCGAAAACGGCGCCGGGAACAGATGGTCGTAGTCCGCAGCGGCCACGCGCTCGACGTATCCGGCCGTGCTCGGCGGCAGGCTGACCACCGATTCCGCGTGCCAGACCGGGATGCCGGCCCAGCGCTGGCAGCGCACGCGGAACTCGCGTGGCTGCGGGTAAGGTTGCGAGTCATGCGGCATGCGGGCGTTGGCCGAACGGCGCCGCAATTCCTGGCTCCGCCAGCCGTGGCGCTCCCGACGCACCAGCGCGTAGCGCCCCAGGGCATGCTGCAGCGCGAGCACGCGCCACACCAGGCCGGCCGCGAGCAGCAGAACAAGACAGGACGTCATCGCCAAACCCTCCTGGTGGCGCCGCGGTCAGGCCGCAGCTGGGAGCACAGGAACAGCCCCTGCAGGGTAGGCTGATGGTGAGACGCGGGTTCCGCGGAAGAGCGGGGCTGTTGCGGCCCTTTTTGTGGGGGTGAGGTCTGCGCGAAACCGCTGGGAAACCAGTTCGGCGCCGGGGCTCAGTCGACCCGCGTGAGCAGGTAGTAGAGCTCGTCGCTGCCGTAGACCAGGATCTGGCCGCGGTTGTTGATGTGCTGCACGTTGGTGATGCGCACGCCCTCCGGCAGGGCGGTCACCGGCGTCAGCTTCAGCACGTCGCTGCAATCGCCGGAACAGATGAAGCCGTCGATTTCGGGTGTGTGGAGATAGTCGATCTTGCCGAGGATCACGCCGTCGTCGTTGATGTCCACGGCCCAGGTGTGCGCATCCCGCGGCAGGTTCAGGTCGCGCAGGGTCGACCCCGGCTCGGCCGCGAAAGCCCGGGAGGTGCCAGTGCCCCGCAGCAGGTATCGGCCCACGATGCGCCCCTGCCGGTTGACCGCCATCGCGGTGCTCTGCGTGGCCAGCTTCACGTTGTGCAAGGGGACGCTCTGGGTGTAGGGCGGCTCGCTCACGAAGGCCAGGTCGCGGCCGACGCGGGGGCCCGTCACATGACCGCTGCCCACGACGACGCCTTCGTCGTTGATGTCCGTGGGCGTCATGCGCGCGCCCCAGTCCGCCAGGGTCTGCACGTTCCCGGTGGTCACGTCCAGTACCAGCCCCTCGGTGGCCCCGCCGTTGTAGGCCACGATCTGCCCGAGGTTGTTGATGCTGAACGCGGCCCCGATGGACTTGCCGTTGAACAGCTCGCTGAGGGGTTGCAGCGCGCCGCCACCGGGCTGGCCCAGGAAACCCCCGGCGGCCATCTGCCCGACGATCTGGCCGGCATCGTTGAGCCCGTAGACGGTGAGGGAGCTGGTGTCTTCGGAGATGTCGAACACGGTCATGCCGAGGCCGTTTTCCCCGGTGACGAAAGCCCGCGGCTGGCCGTCCTTGCCCCTCAGGTAGCCGGCGACCTGGCCTTGATTGTTCAGCTGCGAGGCCTCGATGCGCGCCTCCTTCTCTTGCTGGATCGGCGTGGCGGTGTACAGCACCTGCGCGAGCGCGCCGGCACCGGCCAGCGGCAGGGCGAGAAGCAGGCCAAGGCCGATCGAGCACAAGAGGGGGCGGTTCATTGCGGGGCGTCTCCGAGAGGGGTAGTGAAGGTGTCGCGGCCGATCATAGGGCGCCCGCCTGGCCTGTCCATCCCACAGACTGCTGAGTTTCCGATGGCCGTCGTGTGCCCGCCACTGGCCGTGAAAACGGCCCCGGTACGCGTAGACGCTGTCGCCTGACGGCCCCGTGCCTACGCGCAGCCGCCGGGTTGCCGCACCGCCGGCTCGGTGCCGACCTGGATCTCGGTGACCGACACATTGGTCTCGACGCGGATGGCGAAGCGCTTGTCGCCCGAGGTCAGCAGGATGCTGCGCTCGTTCACATCGGCGGCATGAGCCGCCTGCAGGTCTTCCGCGCGCGAGCCCAGCGCCCGTCGCACCCGCTCGAAGGGAAGGAAGGAGCTTGCGCATGGGACAGCCGAAGCCTGTGAGGGCGAAGGGAATGCCCCGGTTCCGGCGATCAACCGGGTGGGGCGGGGCGGGCCACATTGTGCTTTGGCTGGCGACTTCATGCTTGGCTGGCGGTCGCGAGAGGTCCGGAATCAGAAGCCGACCTGAATGTGCGTCAGCAGGTACACGGCCCAGCTCAGTGGTGCCAATGACAGCAGCAGGCCCAGCCCCACCCACTTCAGCGCGCGTTCCTGGCGCAGGTGCGACACAAGACCGAGCAACGCGCTCGCAAAGGGCGGTAATGCCACCGCCGCCACCGGCAACGCCCAATGGCTTCCGGGCTCAATTTCGGCGAGGGCGACACACGTCACCGCCAGTGGTATCGGGCACAGGACCGACAAGACGGCGAAGCGCTTCGCATGCAACTTCTGCGCGAGTGATGTCGTGTGGGGGTCTGGATCTGTCATGAGGTCGGTGCCGCCAACGACAGGGGATGGCCCTGAACGCTGGCGAGTGAGGCGGTGCATTGTCTTGGCAATGCAGCTGGGCCCGCAGTGCCGCGTTGCACGAGGGCTGGTACCAGCGCGTGTTGGAACGGCACGCCTTGCGCACCGGCGTGAGCCGTGCCGAACAAGCCGAGCGCACCGCGCTGTCATGCGACCTGTCTTCCTGAACCTGAACCCACTGGAGCCGTCATGCCCGCCATGCACTACACCGTCCGCTGGCCCGACGCCAGCGAAACCACCTGCTACTCGCCCTCGCTGGTGATCCAGGACTTCTTCACGCTGCAGCAGGACTACCCGCTGCCCGAATTCCTGCGCCGCCTGCGCGAAGCCACGGCCATTGCCAACGAACGCGTGCAAGCCAAGTTCGGCTTCACCTGTTCGCGTGCCAGCGATCAGCTGAGCGACACCGAGCGCCGCGCCGCGTCCTTTGCGCAAACGCCGGAATCCTGTGTTCGCCTGCTTGCTTTCGGTCCGGCCGATTGAGAAAAAGAAATACCTGTTTAATCGAATCTGACCCGACCTCCAACTTCCGCGATGACCTCCCCCGTTCGCACTGAGCCTGTCGAAGTGCCCGCGTCGCGCTGTGCGCCGGCTTCGACAGGCTCAGCCCGAACGGTGTGTGGTGCCACGGAATGTGAAATCTCTCCGCCAACACATTGGAAAGGCGCCACGCCATGTCTGTATCTCTCCCTCATCATTCCGTGCTCATCGTCGGCGGAGGGCAGGCCGGCCTGTCGCTGAGCCATCACCTGCAGGCTGCCGGCGTGGACCATCTGGTGCTGGAGAAGCACAAGGCCATGCACACCTGGCAAACGCAGCGCTGGGACAGTTTCACGCTGGTGCCGCCGAATTGGCAGTGCGCATTGCCGGGCCATGCGTATGCCGGGCCGGCGCCGAATGGCTTCATGAAGAAGGGCGAGATCGTTGAGTACCTGGACGGGTTCCTGGCCAAGCTGAAGCCGCCGCTGCGCGAGGGCGTGGCTGTCGAGTCGGTTCGGCCGCTGCCGGGCGGCGGCTTCCAGGTCCGCAGCAGTGACGGCGAGTACACGGCTGACCAGGTCGTGGTGGCTTCCGGCGGCTATCACCAACCCATCGTGCCGCGGCTGGCCGAGCGGCTGCCGGCGTCCGTCACGCAGCTGCATTCGGCCGACTACCGCAACCCCGATCAGCTGCCGGCTGGCAAGGTGCTGGTGGTGGGCGCTGGG
>NZ_VIDT01000363.1 GCF_006519715.1 Ideonella azotifigens | reverse complement strand
GCGACCTGTGGTTCGACCAGGCCCCTGCCGCGCCGCTGGCCGCGCGCTGGCCCGAAGGCACGGTCTACATGGGCTCGTTCTCCAAGGTGCTGGCGCCCGGCCTGCGCCTGGGCTACGTGGTGTCGCCCGCCGCGCTCACACCCAAGCTGCTGCAGGCCAAGCAGGCGGCCGACCTGCACACGCCGAGCTTCAACCAGCGCATGGTGTTCGAGGTGATCCGCAACGGCTTCCTGGACCAGCACATCCCGACCATCCGCGCCCGCTACAAGACCCAGCGCGACACCATGGCCCAGGCCCTGACCGAACACATGCCGGCCGGAACCGAATGGGCCGCGCCGCAAGGCGGCATGTTCTTCTGGCTGCGCCTGCCGGCAGGCTGCAACGCGATGGCGCTGCTGCCCAAGGCCGTCGCCGCCGGCGTGGCCTTCGTGCCGGGCGAGCCGTTCTACGCACATGCGCCGGACACGCGCACGATGCGCCTGTCCTTCGTGACGCTGACGCCCGACGAGATCCGCTACGCGGTGGCGACGCTGGGCGGCGTGCTGAAGAAGCACCTGTTCGAGGACCTGGCACAGGAAACGCCATGAGCGAAGCGGGTCAGTCCAGGCAGTTCAGCCAGCTCGACGTCTTCACCGACACACCGCTGCGGGGCAACCCCCTGGCCGTGGTGCACGACGCCGACGGACTGAGCGACGCACAGATGGCAGCCTTCGCGCGCTGGACCAATCTCAGCGAAACCACCTTTCTGCTGCCGCCCACGCAGCCGGGCGCCGACTATCGCGTGCGCATCTTCACGCCGGGTGGCGAGCTGCCTTTCGCCGGCCATCCGACGCTGGGCAGCTGCCATGCCTGGCTGCGTGCCGGCGGCCAGCCCCGGCAGGCAACCGAGGTGGTGCAGCAGTGTGCGCTGGGCCTGGTGAGCATTCGCCGAGACGGCACGCGCCTGGCCTTTGCCGCGCCGCCTTCCAAGCGCAGCGAGGTGGACGCCGGGCTGCTCAGCGAAGTGCTGCAGGCCCTGGCGCTGCCGGCCGATGAACTGGTAGCCGCGCAGTGGCTGGACAACGGCCCGCGTTGGCTGGGCCTGCAAACCCGCAGCGCCGCACGCCTGCTGGCGCTGACGCCCGACCATGCCCGCCTGAAGCCTCTGGCGAAGGCGGGCCTGATCGCCCCGCAGCCCGCCGGCACCGACACCACCTTCGAAGTGCGCGCCTTCGCCGCCGCTATCGGCGTGAACGAAGACCCGGTCACCGGTAGCCTGAACGCCAGCCTGGCGCAATGGTTGATGGACAGCGGCGCGGCGCCTGCGAGCTACGTGGTTTCACAAGGCACGGCCATGGGCCGCATGGGGCGGGTCTACCTGCAACGCGAGGGCGAGACGGTGTGGGTGGGCGGCGACGTGGCTGGCTGCATCGAGGGCCAGGTGCGGCTTTGATGTGAGCGGCAGGGCTGTGGCAGCATGCTGGCCATGCACATCCGCCCACACCCCCTGCTCGCGGCGTTCGCCGCCGCGTCCCTCGCCGCTGGCGCCCACGCAGCGCCGGTGCGCTATGAGATCGACCCTTCGCACACCTACCCCAGCTTCGAGGCCGATCACCTGAACGGCCTGTCGGTCTGGCGCGGCAAGCTCAACAGCAGCGCCGGCGAGATCACGCTGGACAAGGAAGCCGGCACCGGCACTGTGACGGTGCGCATGGACGCCGAAAGCCTGGACTTCGGGCTGGACGCGATGAACAAGGCAGCGCGCGGCGACATGCTGTTCGACACCGCCAAATACCCCAGCATCACCTACGTGGGCAAACTGGTGAAGTTCGTCAATGGCGCGCCCACCGCGGTCGAAGGCGAGCTGCGCCTGCATGGCGTGGCCCGACCGGTGGCACTGGTGATCAACAGCTTCAAGTGCATGCCGCACCCGATGTTCAAGCGCGAGGTGTGCGGTGCCGACGCGCTGGCGGTGATCCAGCGCGACGAGTTCGGCATGGCCGCGGGCAAGGACTACGGCTTCAAGATGGACGTGACGCTGCGCATCCAGATCGAAGCGATCCAGGCACCGTGACACTGAAGGGCGTGGCATGGGGACTGGCCGTGGCCAGCCTGTCCCAGGGCAGCCTGGCCGCAACGCAGCGCTACGCGCTGGACCCGGCCCGCACGCAGGCCAGTGTCGAGGCCGATGCGGGCCTGTCGATGGTCGAAGGCCAGCTTGCGCGCAGCACAGGCGAAGTGCTGCTGGACCGCGAGGCCGGGCAAGGCCAGGTGGCGGTGTGCCTGCCGGCAGACAGCCTTGACTTCGGCCTGTCGATGCTGAACGACCTGGCCCGCGGGCCGATGGCCTTCGACGCGGCCCGCTTTCCCGAGATTCGCTATCAGGGTCGGCTGGTGGATTTCATCGGCGGTGTGCCCGGCGCAGTCGAAGGCGAGCTGCAGATGCATGGCGTGACGCGCCCGCTGCGGCTTGCCATCCAGTCCTTTCGCTGCGGGCCGGACGACACGCTGCAACGCGAGGCCTGCAGCGCCAGCGCAGTGGGCACGCTGCAGCGCGACGAGTTCGGCATCGACATCGGGAAGGACCTGGGCCTGCGCATGGCGGTGACCTTGCAGGTGCGGATCGTTGCCGTGGCGGTGCCCGCGGACATGGCGCCTGAGGTGATGCCACCGCCGACGGGGCCTTCAGCGGATGGCGTCCCACAGTAGCTTGCCGCCGGTCAGCGCCATGCCGATGTTGAACAGGCGGTAGAACCAGACCTGGTTGATGCGCCGCACGACGTGCAGGCCCAGCCACACGCCCAGCGGCGCAAACGGCGCCAGCGTCAGCGAGGTCCACAGGTTGCGCGTGTCGATCAGGCCGAGGAAGGCATAGGGAATCCACTTCGACAGGTTCACCGCGGCGAAGAAGACCGCCATGGTCGCCGTGAACTTGATCGGCGAGAGCCGCAGCGGCAGCACGTAGAAGCTGACCGGCGGGCCGCCCGCGTGGGCCACGAAGCTGGTGAAGCCGCTGACTGTGCCGAGCAGAAAGCCCAGCCAGCGCGGCGGTGGCGGTGCGTCTGCCTTTGGCGGGAAGACCAGGCGGATGGCCAGGAACAGCAGCGTGATCGCGCCGACGACGCCGGCCACCGTGTGGGCCGACAGCACGCCGAACAGCACCGTGCCGATCGCCGTGCCCAGCAGGCCGGCCGGCAGCAGCAGCTTGATCAGCCCACGGTCACACTCGCGCACCAGCGCGGCCAGGCCCATCACGTCCATCACCGCCAGCAGCGGCAGCATGATGGCCGCGGCCTGCGGCACCGGCACCACCAGCGCCAGCAGCGGCACCGCGAGCGCGCCGAAGCCTGCGCCAAAGCCGCTCTTGGACAGGCCCATCAGCACCACCGCAGGGATGGCGATGGCATAGAACGACCAACCGTGCGCGAACAGCTCGTTCACAGCACCTGGCAGGCTTCCTCGAAGCTCAGGCGCGGGTTGCGTGGGCGCACACCAGCCGGGTCGGCCTTGCCCAGCGTGCAGATGAAGTTGGTGCGCACCGTGGTGCCGGACCAGAAGGCGGCATCCACCGCGGCCGCGTTGAAGCCACCCATCGGGCCACAGTCCAGGCCCAGTGCGCGGGCTGCCAGCATCAGGTAGCCGCCTTGCAGACTGCTGTTGCGCAGCGCGGCGTCCGGCACCCGCGCCGGGTTGTCGATGAACATCTTGCGGAAGTCGACCTGCGGGTAGAGCCTGGGCAAGTGCTCGTAGAACGCCATGTCCATGCCGACGATGGCCGTCACCGGCGCCTGGCCGACCTTGGCCTGGTTGCCGCCCGGTGCCATGCAGGGCACCAGCTTCGCCCTTGCTTCGTCAGACGTGACGAAGATCAGCCGCATCGGCGAGCTGTTGGACGCCGTCGGACCCCACTTGGTCAGCTCATAGAGCTCGCGCAGCGTGGCTTCGGGCACCGGCGTGGGCAGGTAGGCGCTGGCGGTGCGGGCTTCGGTGAACAGCTGTTCCGTGGTGACATTCATGCGGTGCTCGGCGGTGGGAAGGCGAAGAAGCGACAATTCTCGGATGTTCCAGCCCTCCCAGCACGACGTACGCAACTTCTTCTGCCAGACCCTGGCCAAGCAGCGCAACGGGGAATTGCTCTCGCCCATCGAGACCCTGGCCGCCGGCTGGATCGCCGAGCACCCGGAGTACCACGCCGAGCTGGCCGACGTGGAAGCGGCGCTGGCCGCCGTCTACGACGTGGACGAGGGGCGCACCAACCCTTTCCTGCACCTGTCCATGCACCTGAGCATCAGCGAACAGGTTTCGATCGACCAGCCGCGCGGCATCCGCCAGGCGGTCGAACTGCTGGCCGCCAAGCGCAACTCGCTGCACGATGCGCAGCACGAGGTCATGGACTGCCTGGGCGAGATGCTGTGGGCCTCACAACGCAGCGGCCTGCCGCCGGACGGGCATGCGTACCTGGATGCGGTGCGGCGCCGCGCGACGCGCTGATCGGCCCCCGTTCGGGCTGATCCCACCTTCCGTTCGGGCTGAGCTTGTCGAAGCCTGCATAGGGCATGGTGGCTTGCGCCGCCTTCGACGAGCTCAGGGCGAACGGTTCAGTTCACGCAGGCGAACCCAAACCGAAGCCCTATCGTTTCGGCAACTTGTCCCCGGCCCACAGCTCATCCAATTGCTTGAAACCCCAGGTGACCGGGTTCTCGCGGCCGACGATCTTGTCGGTCGAGCGGGCCAGGTCCAGCAGTTGCGGGTTCAGTGGCATCTGGGACTTGGTCGAGAAGAAGACCTTGACCATCGGGGTCACCAGGGCTTTGGGGTTCTGGTCCACCACCACCGCCAGCTTGCCGCTCTGCAGCTTGACCAGCGAGCCCACCGGATAGATGCCCAGGCTCTTGACGAAGGCCTGGAAGATCTTGGGGTCGAAATGGCCCTGCCACGAAGCCATCTTGGCAATCGACTCGGCCGGGTCCCAGCCGGCCTTGTAAGGGCGGTTCGAGGTGATGGCGTCGTAGACGTCGCAGACCGAGCCCATGCGCGCCAGCAGGCTGATCTGCTCGCCTGGCAGCTTGTGCGGGTAGCCGGTGCCGTCCATGCGCTCGTGGTGGTGCAGGCAGACGTCCAGCGCGCCGGCACTCGCGCCCTTGGCCTCCAGCAGCATTTCATGGCCGCGGTCGGGGTGCGACTTCATCACGGTGAATTCTTCGTCGGTCAGCTTGCCGGGCTTGTTCAACACGTCCAGCGGCATTGCCGCCTTGCCCAGGTCGTGCAGCAGACCGGCCAGGCCTGCATCCCGGCAGCCAGCCTCGTCCAAGCCCAGTTCTCGGCCCAGCGACACCATCAGTGCGCAGACGGCCACCGAATGCATGTAGGTGTAGTCGTCCTGGGTCTTGAGCCGGGCCAGGCTGACCAGCGCGCCAGGGTTGCGGAACACCGAATCGGCAATGTCGTTGACCAACGGCAGGCACTGCTCGGCGTCCACGGCCTTGCCCAGCCGGGCTTCAGTGAACATCGACACGACACGCGCCCGGCCCTCCTTGTAGAGCGCCGCAGCCTGCGAGAGCTCGGTTTTCAGGTCGCGGTCCGGCT
>NZ_VIDT01000362.1 GCF_006519715.1 Ideonella azotifigens | reverse complement strand
GCCATCGGCACGGACGGCAAGGTGGAAGTGCTGGCCGACCACGTGGGCCCGGACGACCCGATCCGCTATGCCAACTCGGTGGTGGTGGCACCGGACGGCACGGTGTATTTCACCGATGCCTCGGGCCGCTTCGCGCCGTCGCAATGGGGCGGCACCTACGAGGCCAGCGTGCTGGACATCCTGGAGCAGGCCGCCACCGGCCGCGTGCTGGCCTACGACCCGGTGGCACGCAGCACGCACGTGGTCGCCCGGGGCTTCTCGTTTGCCAACGGCCTGGCACTCTCGGCGGACGGGCAGTCGCTGTTCGTCGCCGAGACCGGCCGCTACCGGGTCTGGAAGCTGGACCTGGCCGCGCGCGACCTGGACGTGCAACAAGGCACGCCGCAGGCCCGCGTGCTGCTGGACAACCTGCCCGGCTACCCGGACAACCTGATGCGCGGCCGCGAAGGTCGCATCTGGGTGGGCCTGTTCAAGCCGCGCAACCCGGCGGCCGACAGCCTCGCGCAACACCCCTTCCTGCGCAAGCTGCTGCTGCGGCTGCCGCGCGCCTGGCTGCCGCTGGGCCAGCCCTATGGCCACGTCTTTGCCATCACCGAAGACGGCCGCGTCGTCGAGGACCTGCAAGACCCGACCGGTGCCTACCCGCAAACCACAGGCGCCACCGAGACCGCCCAGCGTCTCTACATCCACAGCCTGCATGCACCGGCCATCGGCTGGCTCGCGCGCTGAGCCTGTTTCTCAACCCCCAACAAGGAGCCCTTGACATGACGCATTTCAACCGCCTCCATCGCTTGTTGCGCCTGATGGCGCTGCTCGCCCTCCCGCTGCTGGCGGTCGCCCCCGCCTCGGCACAGCAAACCCAACCCACCCAGGAGAAAGCCAAAGTGAAAAACATCGTCCTCGTTCATGGTGCCTGGGCCGACGGCTCGGGCTGGCAAGGTGTGCATGAGATCCTGCGTGCCAAGGGCTACGCCGTCAGCATCGTGCAGAACCCGCTGACCTCGCTGGCGGCCGACGTGGCGGCCGTGCACCGCGTGATGGCGCGGCAGAACGGCCCGGCCCTGCTGGTGGGCCACTCCTACGGCGGCGTGGTGATCACCGAAGCCGGCAACGTGCCGAACGTGGCGGGTCTGGTCTACGTGTCGGCCTTCGTTCCGGACGCGGGCGAATCGGTCACCTCACTGCTCGACGGTGGTGCCGCGCCACCGGTGCAGCCGTCAGAAGATGGCTACCTGTTCTTCGACGCCAACATCTTCCCGCAGGCCTTCGCGCAGGACCTGCCACCGGCGCAGGCCGCCTTCCTCGCTGCCGCGCAGATCCCGCCGGCCGCAGCGGCCTTCGAGGCCAGGATCACCCAGCCGGCCTGGCGCACGCACAGCAGCTGGTACGTGCTGTCCACCGAGGACCGCATCATCCCGCCGGCCGCGCAACGCAAGATGGCCGGCCGCGCGAATGCGGCCGTCAAGGAGGTGCGCGGCAGCCACGCCGCGTATGTCTCGCAGCCCGTGGCGGTGGCCGAGGCCATCGACGAGGCCGCACGCGCCCTGGTCCGCTGAGCGCAGCGCGCACGACAGGAGCCCGACATGAGACGACACGGCAGCCCTTCTGAAAGACGGCGCGGCTTCGGTGTGCATGCGCTGGTGTTCGTGCTGGGCATGGCCCTGCTGGCCGGCATCAACCTGCTCTGGACGGGCCCGCCGTACTGGGTGCTGTGGGTGCTGCCGGGCTGGGGCATCGGCCTGGTGGCCCATGGGTGGGCCGTGCTGGGTGCAGGGGCTCGCAACGAGTTTGGAAGCGCCAGACGCTAGGAGGACCAGCATGTTCAACGAAGCCTATGAGCCGCAATGCCGGGCCACCAAGGCCCATTGCACCGACGCCCGCCAGCTGCGCCGCCGCCGGCTCACCCTGCTGGCCCTGGCACTGGGCACCTTCTGCATCGGCACGTCCGAGTTCGCCAGCATGGGCATCCTGCAGCTGTTCGCCGCCAGCCTGGGGCTGGACCTCGCCAGCGCCACCCACGCCATCGAGGCCTATGCCTTCGGCGTGGTGCTGGGCGGCCCGGCCATCACCATCCTGGCCGCCAAGCTCAACCGCAAGCATCTGCTGCTGGCCCTGATGGCGATCTTCATCGTCGGCAACCTGCTATCAGCGCTGGCCACCGGCCTGGGCAGCTTCGCGCTGGCCCGCTTCGTGAGCGGCATTCCGCAGGGCGCGTACTTCGGTGCCGGCGCCGTGGTCGCGTCCTACATCGTCGGCCCTGGCCAGGGCGGCCGGGCGTTTGCCATGGTGATGACCGGACTCACCGTGGCCACCATCTTCGGCTCGCCGCTGGCAACGCTGCTGGGCCAGACACTGGGCTGGCGAAATGCCTACCTGGCGGTGTCGGCGCTGGGCGTGCTGTCCTTCCTGGCGCTGTGGCTGCTGGTGCCACGCTCCAGCGCGCTGGATGGCGGGCCGGTGCTGCAGGAACTGCGGGCCCTGAACCGCCCGGCCGTGTGGGCCATGGTGGCCGTGGCCGCGCTGGGCGTGGCCAGCATCTTCGCGGTCTACACCTTCATCGGCCCCTTCGTGACGGATGGCGCCGGGCTGGACGCGTCCTGGATCCCCATCGCGCTGGGCCTGTTCGGCGTCGGCATGACGGCAGGCAACGTCTTCGGCGGCTGGCTGTCGGACCGCCACCCTTCGCAGGGTTTGACGGCGGGCTTCGGCAGCGCGCTCATCGCGCTGGCGCTGCTGGCCGTGGGCGGTCAGAACCCCTGGGTGCTGATGGCCGGCATGCTCGCCGTGGGCGCCACGATGATGGTCGCCATCCCCACCATCCAGATCCGCCTCACCCAGGCCGCGCCCGACGCCCCAACGCTGATGGGCGCGATGAACCTCGCCGCCCTGAACGTGGCCAACGCCATCGGCGCCTGGGCCGGCGGCCAGACCATCGCCCAAGGCCACGGCCTGCTGTCCGCCGTCTGGGCCGGCTTCGCGCTGACGCTGGCGGGGTTGCTGCTGTTTTTGCTGGTGGCGCGCAAGCCCTCCGACGGCCAGCCGGCGCGCGCGCTTTATCCGCTGTAGGCGGCCACCCTCACGCGAGATGATACGTCCGCGGTCCCAGGCCGGCCCCTGTCCAGCATTGCCGCGCAGCACGACGGTACCCATGCGCCAAGCAAAGGCCAGAAGGTGGCCTGCCTCGCGCTCGGCTGCAGGGTCAGGTACCGCGGCCGCGGACCCATTCGGCCATGTCTTGACGGTCGAACTCCAGGAGGTGCTGCACGATGTCTTGCCCCTCAGCGTCGAGGGCCTTGACGTCGGCCCCATTGGCCAGGAACCAATCGAACAAGTCCTTGTATTCCAGCGACGCGACCTCGAACAGCGCCGGCGTGCCGAACTTATTCTTGGTGTCGAGATCAGCGCCTCGGGCGTGAAGCCACACCACACCGTCCAGAGCGTTCTCCACGGCCAAAAAGTGAAGCACGGTCTCGCCGATGCCATCGGTGTGGTGCAGCAAGGCCGGCTGCATGTCCAGAAGATGGGCCGCAGCGTCGAAGTCGCCCGCGTAGAGCGCATCACGCAACGCGTACCAGGATTGTGGTGTGTCACTCATGGTGCGGCATGTTCGATACAAGAAGCGGCCTGCGTCTCGGCAGAAGCAATCGCCGTGACGGGAAGATCATTCATGTGTTTCAAAGTTGCGCCAAAGCTTCAGCGGCGACGCGGTCGACCTCCTCTGTGTGCTCCGAATCGGTTGGGCACTGGACGATCCGGCGCAGTTCGCCCTCGAGAGCTTCGGCAAGTGGCTTGGAGCGGGCGACGACCGCCGAGATAACGTAGTACTTCCAGACATCATCCTGGGTCTGGAGAATCTGCCCAACATGCGGAGCCAAGTCAGCGCCGATGCGCTCAAAAAATGGCGCGAGCACTTGAGCGACGGGCCAGTTGATGTCTTGCAGCCACATCAACAGTTGCATGGCCATCGGCTTCACCGAAGGCCAGCCAAGCCTGACTGCTGCCTCAGCCGCAAACAGGTCGGACTTGTGGCGCGGCAATGGATTTTCCAGATCCAGATTGGCAAAGTTTGAACTGGCCGACAACGTGACGCGTCCCATGGAACAGTTAGCAGCATTCCGGATGACCTCAAGTGCGCCTATGAAGACCAGGTGCCACTGCGATGATTCCGCGGCCTCGGCCAACGGATGCCAGAAGAATTCAAAAAGGTGCCCGCCATCATCCGCGGCCTCGTGGGTCCACGAGTCCGGAAGAGACAGTAGCGATGCGCACTCAATGAACTCCCAGACCTGCCCCTGAAATCCCGACTGCCATGTGCCCAGACTCCGCACCGTTTCGGCAGCGGCGATCCCCGACTCCTCCGCCAGTTCGCGAAGCGCCGCCGCTTGTACCGACTCACCTGGCTCGATGGTTCCTTTGACCAGTTGAAAGCCGGCGAGCGGATGTCGAAACGCGAGAACCTTGAGGGCTTCTCCTGCAGGTCGAAAGACGACGGGACAGACCTTGTTTGGGATCACTCGGGCCGCCTAAGTTTTGAATTCATCGGGGCCCAGCGGCGCCCCGATGGAGTGAGGAGTTGCCAGCCCTGCCACCTTCGTCCACGCCGGAAGGCGGCTCAGCGCGCCGAGACCGCCGCCACCACAACCAGCATGCCCAGGCTGAGGTTCAGCGCCACCAGCTGGCGGATGCGGCTCAGCACCTGCGCCGCAGCCGGCCAGGCCGAGGCATCGCAGAACGCCCGCAGCCTGGGGAACAGCAGCAGGTACAGGTAGGCAAACACCGCGGCCATCACCAGGCCCAGCGTGAACATGGCATGCCAGCCCGGCGGCGCGGCGCGAAAGCCCACCGGCAGCAGCATCGCCAACCCGGAGCCCAGCAACAGCAGCACGGCCACCGCCATGAAAGACAGGAAACGCGAGAAGGTCGCCACCCACAGCGGCAGTCGGCGGGGCGGCTCCAGCACCTCGGCGGCCGCCGGGCGCAGGCAGAAGTAGGCGAAGAACATGCCGCCCATCCAGGCCATGGCCGCCAGCAAATGCAGCAGAAGCAGTGATTGATGAAGCATGGCGGCGGTCTCTTCGCAAGCGTTGGCAGGAGCCGCATTGTTGCCGGCCCGCGGCTGGCAAGATGGCGCCATGTTTTCCCACCACTTCACAGGCGTGCAGGACTTCGAGCGCGCCCTGGCCTTCTACCGGCCGCTGCTGGCCTCGCTGGGCCTGCAGCAGCGCTTCGTCGATCCCTCGCGCCCCTGGGCTGGCTGGCAGGTGCCCGGCCAGCCCCGCCCGCTGTTCGTGATTGCCGCGCCACACGACGGCACCCATGCCCCCGGCAACGGCCAGATGGTGGCCTTCCTCGCGCCCAGCACCGAGGCGGTGCGCCAAGCGCATGCCATCGGCCTGGCGAGCGGCGGCACCTGCGAAGGCGAACCGGGCCTGCGGCCGCACTACCACCCGGATTACTACGGCGCCTATTTGCGCGACCCGGAAGGCAACAAGATCGGGGTGGCGTGCCATGAGACGGAAGCTTCTTAGTCGGCCCTGCAAAATCCATTTCAAGCGCAGCGACAGCAGTCATTTGATTCCTTGAGCCGCAG